>JAYVUR010000073.1:0-12773 GCA_043787715.1 Candidatus Melainabacteria bacterium | reverse complement strand
CTCAGCAGCAACATTCCGTAACTGCTTAGAATCTTTCTTATTCTCCATAATCACATTAAACACGTTGTTATGAGTGACTTGCATTGCCTCCAGTGGCTTGCGCTCACCTTTCATATCAGCCAATAATCCTGAAAGCCTGTCCATCACCTTAATCTTCTCTGCCGTACTCAGTGATTCAGCGTCAACATCGGTGTTTAATTGCTGCATTATCTTATTAAACAATGGCTCAATCCTATCTTCAACCTTAGTCCCAACTGTAGGTTTAGACTGCTCCACAAAGCCTCTCAGCAGCTCTGAGACTGTTGATTTGATCCTACCCTTCAATATCATCCATTTTCCGTTAACAGGCTCATCACGCCACACTGGAGACTTCTCAAAACCCTCTAACAACCGTCCACTACGAAGATATTGACTCATTGCCTGGTAATACTTCTGCTCACCATCACCTAAAGCCACAACACTACCGTTCACTTTCACGTGATTCTCAATAGTTTTTATAACCTCCCAATAGATATCACTCTCTAGACCGTCATCAGCTTCGATTTGAGACTGATCCTTCAACGCCTGGTAGCCAGCATACACCCACTTGAAATTAGAAGCCACCACAAGACCAGCAGCGGCACTCTTAATTCCACCACTTTCGTACAACTGGTCCTTCAAAAGCTTTAATTCGCGCTCTTCGTCAGGGTTTAGATCGTTCCTACCCTGCTTTATACTCAATTGCTCGATTCGCTTCAGTTCTTTAAGCAACATAATTAGTCTAAACTCGCTATTATTTCATCCCTGGCTTCCTCTAACTGCTGCTCTGCAAGCGCATCACCAGGCCAACGACGTGATTTCTGCTCGATGTAATAACCAAGCTCCGAAGCTGGATCTGGGTCACAATCATCAGCCTCTAAACACCCGCGCATCTCCTCTCTAATCATCGCCTTCTCACTCCACGTTAAACCACTACCCTTTACCTTTTCACCAGCTAATTCGGCTAATGCAGCCTGGCTAGGAGCGCCATACTTACCACTTTGCTGGCTAGGATCCTCACTACGAAGAACCCGCTCCCAACGCTTTGCAACCGAGTTCTGTGCCTTTAAATCATCAGAAATATCATACGTTGCCTCAAATTCCTCCAAAATCCTACGAAGATTACCATTCCCCATTGGAGCATTACCACCATTAATCTTGTCGTTCTCCCATGCCGTTAAATCCACTCCCCTAAGCTTCTTCTTGCCGCTTATAGGCTTTTTGTCGACAACAGGGCTGGAATTATCATCACAGTATTCGCCTACTGCTAAGGCTAGGATAGCCGTTATCGACACATCCTTATCCTCTGCAATCTTTTTTAACTTATCGTAGGTTTTTGAACGCACTCTTATTGTTCTGTATTCACTCATATTGTAGTAGAATAGCATACAGAGTGCAAATTGTCAAGCTTTTGTCACAAAAAAGTATGTATGCGTTTTGTAGGCGTTACATAGGCGTTTTATATGCGTTTTGTACATGTTTTATATGCTAAATGCAGCACTTTGCCTACACGTAATTATCTTGAATAGAATCTGTATTGTATATTTTATATGTATGGGTATATACCTATCGCGCAAAGGATAACAAAGGGAAATCAAAACCTGAGGCGGGGGGGGTCTTTGCGCCAAAAACCAATGAGCGACTGCCTTTGAGCTTGCACTAGGCCAAGCTTTAACAATCAAGATAATAAACTTGTAACCAAGATTGCACGATAGCAAATGTTATTCTTTTTTTGACACGCCAAGGTTTCAAAACTACCCGCCACTAGTGCCACTTCTCAGACCGTAACTTTTTAAGATAAATCCGCGTTTCGGGAGAACAATTTTGTTGAGCGCCTAAAACAGCGAGGGCAATCGGTTTCTCGAATCTTCTTCTCTTCTGTTCAAGTTATTATTATTTATTGTAACCAAAAAAAAAAGAGATACCCACAAAAAATTTTTTCATTGGATTTTTTTTCTTCTCCAAAAAAATAATAGTAGTCTCTCTACATTTTTTTGGTTACAGGGTTACAAACCCAATTAATATGTTGAATTAAAAAAAACAGAGGCTCAACAGAGGGATTCCCAGTAGTGATAACATGGTAACCTTTTTGTTATGTGCAGTAGGTTACAAAAATAAAAAGGTTACACAGCTCAACCGTGCGGGTTTTGGGGTTTTGTTTATTATGTAGCCCGTTGCGGTAGATTAATATTATTTAATATAAATAGATGTTAATCCTCTTGACTTGGCGGGTATATAGTGATAGCATGATATCAGTAGGTTAAACAAGGAGCAGATGAAATGAAAACAACACCAGAGCAAGAGAAGAATATCCAGAAGCGAATAGGGTTAATACTGATGGCTGAGGATAGCTACACGCCAGCGATGGCGCGTAAGCAAGCGATACTAGAGTTAGGCTATAGCAAGGCGGTGGAGTCATGAACAAACCAGCAGCCAGCGCAGCGGCAGATATAATCGCGAATGAGGTCAGTCTATGCAAAGGGATGTTAAGACACCAAGTCGAGCGTTTAATCGCAGCCTACGACCGCCCAGCGGTGTCTAATAAGCGAGAGATAGCTATCTCGATTCAGGATAGCGAGGAGCGGATAGCCTACAGTACCAGTATCGAGTCAATGCACCGCCAGATAGCGCGCAACGATGCGATATTTGCGGTAGCTGAATAGGGCTCTTACTTACAAAGATATACTACTTACAAAAACAAAAGGAATAATAATAAAATGGAACTAATGAGAGTAAAACACGATAGCAACGGCAATCCTAGATATGTAGTGCATTTCTTGGAGCTGCTCAGCCCTGAGGAACAAGCGGCTATTGATGCTGCGGTGAGAGATAATAATAAGCGTAATGGGCACTGGTCGCAGTCTAGTATCCACGTTATGTTTGATGCAGCTTTAAAGAAGTCGCGCAAAATAGGCGGGAGTAAGTACCGTGGCAAGGACTTTGGCGGTGGGATAGTGTTCCAGAGTTATAACGCGGCTGAACTAAAGCGCGACATCGAGCACCTTAGCCAGCCAGTAGAGGCGGTGCAAGCATGAGAGAACTAGTATTACTAATACTATCATTGCTTGCGTGGGCTTATGTGGCTTACTGTTGGCATAAAGGGATTAGGTTTTAAGCCTGTGTCGGGTGATACGGGTAAATAATAGAGGAATAAAAAAAATGAAGCAAGACATTATAGCAGCCGAATATATCGCGAGTTATGCGCCTAAATATAAGCTAGCTTACTATCCTAGTGACGATAGCTATCTCTTGACCCTGGGAGTCCGCAAGATTCTCAATTTCAGAATCAGCGATGATTTTAATGTTATAGAACTTGAAGAGGATTCAAGCGACTCGCTGGGTAAGTCCATTGGGTATGATTCAAGGCTACTAAAAGAAATCAAGCTAAGCATCTAGCCTAGAGCCTGCCCAGTTGCGAGACTGGGTAGCATCTAGCCAAGTGGTTAGTTAACCTATCCCCCAAACGACCGAGTTAGTCGATTACACGCGCGGGTATAGTGTAAGGGTATGGATGAGAACGATTTTATTAGCAAGAACTGGATAGCTGCGATTAGGGTGCTAGCTTCAACAAGACAGTCGATTAACTGGGAGCTAACACTCCAATTGGCAAAGCTGTTAGATGAGGCAGACCAAGACCGCGACCTAGCTAGGTTAAGAGAGATTAATAATCTTCTAGTAGAATCGACCGACATGTTAATCAAGGAGCAAACGAAATGAAAATAATAATCGGAGTACTACTATCATTACTATCATGCGCGGCACAGGCTAGCAGTAGTATCTATGAGCATGAACAATACGACACGCTGAAATATGCGCGGCAAACTAGGGCACAGGCTAGGGAACTAGATAGAGTTGCAGATGCAGCGGAGAAGTACCAGCGCGAGAACCAGCGCGCAATGGAGCAGGCACGCAGGCAAGAGCTGGCATTTAGTCGATTGCGCCACGCTGAAGATGGTCTTGCTAAGTCTAAGGCGTTTATTACGGAATATCCAGATTTTGGTTATCAGGTGACGATTACCGAGAATAAGACAGAAGCGAGGCTGAAATGAACCTATTACAGCTATTCTTAGTAGTTGCGGCTCTAGCTGCTGGTATCTATGGCACACTAATGGTGAAGCAATTGCTAGGCTCAAACAGACCAAACCCCGCGCAGGTTAGGTATCTAGCTTGCACTGAGCAAGGGCGAGACTCGCAGCAATGCGCAGTTGATGAGCTGATGCTACGCGGCTTGACTTGCCGCAGCTAAACCTAGTTAATTCGACAGGTTTAAAACTTTGAGCGCGTATTGCTTTGTCCCGGCGGTACGCGTTCTATTTTTTAGTACGGGAACGAGTACGGAAGCGTACCAATTACCGTACTACTAGCTTATTCGATTACACGGCAACCAATCGGGCATTTGCCGATTGCCCTAGTAATACGTAATTCTACAGAGATTAACATTAATTAATATAAAGCTATTGCATTTCGTGGTATAACTATTCTATCGGAGGAAATTTTACATGAACTATTACAACATTCAACGCGTCAGTAATTCAATGCTGAAGCACGCGCTGACTAGCTTAGAGCGTTTTAAGTACGAGTGGGATAACGTGCTTGAACCTAAAGAATCAACACCCGCAATGATATTTGGTAATGTGGTGCATACGCTACTACTGGAGCCGCAAGAGTTCAATAGCCGCTACTTCATCAACGAGTTTGATGGACGTACTAAAGAAGGTAAAGAAGCTAAGGCTTTTGCTGAAACAAGCGGACTTACTATCATCAAGCAGGACGACTATGTCAAGGCAATGGACATGGTTACAGGCTTGACTGGCAACCAATACGTGCATCCAGATTTCTTAGCTAAGATGTCTTTTATTCTGGGGCAGGATATGGAGATCGAGAAAGAAATCTGCTGGATTGATGAAGCGACTGGACTAGAGTGCAAAGCGAAACTCGATGCTTACATACCGAGCCTTAACATGGTATTCGATTACAAGACGATTGAGTCACTGGACGATCATAAAGTGGATACTAACTTTGGTAAGTATCGCTATGACATTGCAGGTGCAACGTATTCTGAAGCAGTGCTCTCGGAGACTGGCGCAGAGCAATATCCTAGCTTTTTGTTTTGCGTGCAAGAGAAGAAAGCACCGTACGCATTTAGACTTATCACTCTCGATGTTGAAGCCCTTAGTAAAGGCTTGAACAAGCGCAGAGAGCTGATGGCTAAAGTTAAGACAGCTTTTGATAATGATGATTTCTTTAGTTTTAAAGAAGTTGAACAGTATCAATTACCAAATTGGGTGAGTAGATGAAGGGTGTTATCGCAGAAACGTGTTCACTTGTCGCAATTTCAACAAAGGGCGAGGTGATTAATTGTGAGACTGATTCTAAAATCCAAGAAGCACTTAAAGATGGTTACACTTTTACGGAAAGAGGACCTTTCCGCGTGAAGCTAGAAAGACGAAGAATAATAAAAGGAGAAGACAATGACTGAAGAAAAACAATACGAACAAAAGAACAATACAGGTGCAATTTTCAGAAATGAAAAGAAAACCGAAGAGACACATAGCGATTACAATGGCACGGCTAAGATTGCTGAAAAAGAATACTGGGTTAATGCTTGGGTGAATACCAGCAAGGCTGGCAAGAAGTATATGCAAATCAAATTTGTGCATAAAGAAAAAGCTTCACCAACAGAGCAGAAAGGCGAGAATATCGAGGATAGCCTACCGTTCTAAATTATGCACCGAGACATAACGGTACGATCAATCGCGCCTCAGGATTGGCATAAACTGGGGCATTAATCGGAGAAAAATAATGAACGAATTAATGCAAGACATAGTAGATAACTGGCTGTATCAGCAAGAACAAAGCTTCTTAAGCTATCCAGCACAGAGTGAGCCAGAGGATAACGAGCCTTTGGATTTTAGCGAGGGAAACAATAATGACTAACGAATTAGAAAAACTAAAGAAGACGATAACAGCGACTAACGAATTGGAAAAGCTAGAAGCCGCTAAGCTTGAAAAAGTTAAAAAGCTTTTTAGAGATAAAGACAACGGCAATAAAGAATATCCGCTTGATGTTTATGAACGAATCATGGACATGGCTATCACTAGTGGTATTGATGCTGTGCCTGCAATGATTGAGATACTATCATTCAAAAAGAAAGATGGCGGACGTAGCTACACACCAATGCGCACTATTGCTGCATTGCGCTTGATTGCCCAGAATACTGGCACTTGGGCAGGCAACGATAGTGTAGTTTGGTCAGAAGATCCACTGGAGCTTTTTGGCAAGCGCTATCCTAACTGGGGTCAGATGACTATCTACAAGATCGTTCAAGGGCAGCGCTGTGCTTTCGTGAGTCCAAAGCTATACGCTAAAGAAACGGTGCAGAGCCGCAGTCTATGGGAAAGTAAAGGCTTGTTTATGTTCGAAAAGAACATCGAAGCAGCAGCATTACGCCGCGCGTTCCCAGGGATCTTAGAAGATCTCTATATCCCAGAGGAAGGTTTCGTACCCGGGGCTGAAGAGGGCAAGGTTAATACTAGTGGCATGGACGCGCTTTCAGGCGTGAAGGCTGCTGTTGTTAGCACTGATAAAGAAACTGGCGAAGTGACAATAAGTGCAGGTCTTGTGACTGAAGAGGTTTATGCCGAAGCGATCCAAGCCACTGTTGATTCGATAATAGAACCCTTGAGAGAATCAATAGTTTTCAAGCCGAACTTCGCATTACTCCAGACGATGGAACCTATAGCTGAGACGATAGCGCTTGAACCTGTCATAAAAGAACCAACACCCGACCTTGAAACACTCAAGCCAACAATGACCGCTGATGATCTGATGAACTGGTTGAACCAAATCAGAGAATGTACCAACCAAAAGCAACTTGATGAAGTTGCGGCAATGGTTAAAGACATTTACTTACTATCATCAACGGACAAGAAGAACTTAAACGAGGCTGTTAAAACCACTAAGATCAAAATAAAAGGAAATAAATAATGAGCGTAGAATTAACTGCAAAGACTTCAATCTGGCTATCAGACGAAGCTTTAGAAGCAGAGCGAGCGATAGTCGAACATCTTGATTTCGCAGCAGCTAGGAAGCAACGATTTGAAATTGCATTATTAGTATTCGCACAAGTCTTAATGGCTAAGACTAGAGGTGAAGAGACGATTAGTCTTTCAAGTTTGAATTTCAAAAAGTTACCATGAAGCAACTCTACCCACATCAAGTTGATGCGGTAGCAAAAGTCAGAGCCCAGTTTGCAAAGAAAGTTAAAAGAGTTTGCTTGCAAGCTCCAACGGGTTGTGGCAAGACGGTTATCGCACTCCATATCATCGCCGCAGCCTTAGCCAGAGGTAATAAAGTTTTGTTTTTAGTGCATGTAAAAGAATTAATTGAACAAACCGCAGCGGCGGCTACTGAAGAGGGGCTCCAGTATAGCTATCTTGCTGCTGGTTATCCGCATGACGCTAGCAAGAACTTTCAAATTGCATCAACACAAACGGTATCGCGCAGACTCAAGAATGTTAAATTCAAACCCGATTTTATAGTTTATGATGAAGCGCATCATAGCGTGGCAGAAACTAGCCTTAAAGTGCTGGAGCGTTTCAAAGATATACCGCTACTGGGCTTAACAGCAACACCATGCAGGCTTGATGGTAAGGGTTTAAATCAAGCTTTTGATAATCTTGTTGTCACTGTTTCGACTAGAGAACTTATTGATAAAGGTTTTCTTAGCGAGTTTGAATACTTCGCTCCAGAATCTGGAATTAATTTTAATGAAGTGCATACTCTCGCTGGTGATTATAATCAGCATGAGCTTGAAGAGCAGATGGATACTAAGCAGATCTTTGGTAAAGTTATTGAAAACTACAAGCGATATGTTGATGGTGAGCCTGCAATTGTTTTTGCTTTAAATGTTAAACACTCAGTGCAAGTTGTCGCTGAATTTAATGCTGCTGGGGTAGCAGCCGCTCATATAGATGCTAAGACCCCGAGGCAAGAGCGGAAACAAATCGTAAGTGATTTTAAACGCGGTAAGGTTAAGGTACTATCAAACGTAAATATTGCTACTGAAGGGTTTGATATGCCCGCCTGTAGTGCAGTGTTTATCGCTAGGCCAACTAAGAGTGAAACGCTTTGCTTGCAGATGTGGGGCAGGGGATTGCGCAAATCTGGTGCTAAGGTTTGTAAGATCTTTGACCATGTGGAAAACTATATTCACCACGGCTTGCCTGATGAAGAAAGAAAGTGGACACTAGATGGAGTTGAAGTTAATGAAGAAGAGAAGAAAAAACGAAAATCTTATATTACTTGCCCTCATTGTGATTTCACTTATAAGCCTGTTAAGCCTAGAATCTGTCCTAAGTGTGGTCATTACCAAGAGGTAATTGAACAAGAGATCGTGCACACTTCTGGCGTGCTTCAACAGGTAACAAACTATAGCCGTAAACATACCTTTAGTAAAGAAGACGTCAAGTTAAAAAAACGACAGTGTAAAACACTTGAAGAGTTTAGAGCGCTTGCTAAAGAACTAAACTATAAACCTTACTGGGCTGACATGCAAATGGAGTTTCGAAGAAAATGGCTGACAAGATTCGCGAATTAAAAACCCAAATGCGAGGCAGATGGCGCAGCTTCTTCACGGGGCGCTATGGTGCTATGTTCTCTCATTCGAAAGGACAGCCGTGTCCAGTATGCGGTGGCGAGGATCGTTTTGTTTTTGATGATAAGTTTGGCAATGGCAACTGGCTATGCCGCCATGAATGTTCAGGAAGACAATCTTCAGATGGGTTGGAGCTTGTGAAGCTACTAGAAAAGACTGATATTAAAGGTGCAATAACCGTTGTTGAAGATTATCTTGGTGGTAAGGAATCAGTAAGAGTAAATACTATTGAAGAGATGGAGCCAGTACCAGAGGTGACTGAAGAGATCGGAGGCAATTCGCACTTAGTACCAGCTCCAGATATTCAGTATAAGCCAGGTGGGACTTTAACAGTGTGGCTTAATGCTAGAAAACAAAAAGCAACCATCGAATATGAGTATTTCTGGGACTGGATCAACCCAGATGGCATCAAAGAAGGCTACATTGGGCGATGCTACAAAGACAAAAGCGGCAAAAAGATTTGCCATCAGATCTTTTGGCATGATGAGCATGGCTGGACTGTTGGAACCCTTGGCAGTGATAGACCAGCCTTTGTAGCTAGGCTTGACAAACCTGTGATCCTAATTGTTGAAGGTGAGAAGGCGGCTATGGCAGTAGCTGCAGCTACCAACAAATATTCGGTAGTTACATGGACTGGTGGTGCTACTGCTTGGAACTCCACCAATTGGGATTTTTTAAAAGGTCGCGAGGTTTATCTATTCCCAGATAATGACAAGGCTGGTATTGACGCAATGGATAAACTTTATAACAGCATAAAGAACTCTTGCCGAGCTACTATCATAAACCCACCAAAAGATGCACCACCCAAATGGGATCTCGGAGATTTAACAGAAGATGTTTTTATAGATTTTGATGAAGAAATCAAAACCATGATTGAAAAAAAAGAAACACCACTTGAACTCATTGCACCAGAAGATCCAAGGGATAAAATTAAAAAATTAGTTCGACCACTAGGATTCTTAGATGGCAATTGCTACATCATGCACTGGCATAAAGACGAACGAAAACAGATATATGTTCAAGAGGTTGAAGCGGTTGGCTCTAAGGGGATTGATAGGCATAAGCTGATGTTCTGGAAAAACTGGGGCGACTGGCAGGAAGCCTACGGTGAGAAGGTTCCGCTTGATGAGGTGATCCCAGACATTGTTGGAGCTTGTAAAAGCCAAGGTGTTTATGATGCTACTAAGATTCGCGGTGCTGGTTTCTGGGAGGATAAAGGACGCACTGTATTTCATGCAGGTACTAGACTTTATCTCAATGAACAAGTTGTAGATCTCTCTGCAGAAGATCTTGAGTTTATTTACCAATCAAGACCACCGATGGTTTCACCAGCTTTTGATTTTAAAAATCAACTAACACCTGAAGAGAAACGCCAGATCCTAAGAGTGTTATGCACTTCAAACGTATCTAGGCTTACTTCGATAGGCTATATTCTCGGCTGGTTGATACTAGCAGTGCAGTCAGGTCGTCTCAAATGGCGACCACACATGTATATCGAGGGCAAGACTGGCAGCGGTAAATCCAGCATCTTTAGAGTAGCTAGAACCTTAATGGGTCCAGGAGTGGAGGATATAACCGACTCACCAACCGAAGCGTCAATTAGACAGCGACTAGGCTCTGATGCTAGACCAATTCTTTTTGATGAATCTGAATCTAAAAATCGGATGGGCGAGCATGAACGCGAGAAGATCAATGGTCTTAAGCGTGCATCATGCTCTGACTCTGAAGCGATCATAACTAGAGGAACAGCTTCTGGAAGAGCGCAGATATTTAAACCACGCTTTATGATACTTGAAGCTGGTATCAACAAACCTAAAGCAGACGAAGCGAATCTAAACCGCGAGATTGAAATTGAAGTTTTGCATCAATCAATCCAACCGGATTGGGGGGAGATCCCGTTTTACCTAGAAGATATACTTGACGACCCAATGACTTTCGTTGAAGCCTTTGGTGAAGGTGGCTCTGGTGGTATCGTTAGTGAATGGGCAGATAGTAAAATTTGGGATAGGTTCATAGCATCAGCGCACGCCTGCGCACCAGAGACAGACAAGAATTTTAGTGTTTTCAAAAAAGAAATTTTAAAAGTTGCTGATGGTAGAGCTGGAGATACGCACGGAATCGTTATCGCAGCATTTTCAGCGTTTATGGTAGGAGAAGTTATGGAAGATGATGAAAAGACAATAGAATCGTTCTTAGATAGAACAATCTGGAACACGATTGCAGAGCGTAAACAGGAAGAGACAACTGAAATAGAGCTTCTCAAATATATTAACCAGATGCCAATTCAAGTTGAAGATGAAGATGGTAGAAAAACTACCAACACAATCGTTGCCGCACTTGCGGAAATTAAAACTCTATGGGATCAAGCTTCCGGGCTCTCTCAAGACTCGGGTCGAACAGAAAGGTACTTCAAGAGTGAGATTTCTTACTTACAGCATACCTATCACCAAGGGCAAATCCAGAAATGTGAGGCTATCTTTAAAGCGTTAGGCTTGCACGGGATTACCCTTAAGAAATTTGGTAACGAATACTTTGTTTTCTTTGCAAATAAGAACCAAGTCTTAGCCCAAAAGATGAGCGGCACTAGTTACTATCATCGCTGGAATTCCATCTTGAAACGACTACCTGGTACTGAAGCGAACCTAAGCTTTAGATGCCCAAGCCAACAATCTCAGAAAGGCTTGAAGATCCCATATAGCCCATACTTCTTATGTGGAGATGACGAGCTGGAGGAACCATGTCAAAACGAAAATATAAAACAGGAAGAACCAGATATCGACCTATTCTAACTCTGCCTGAGATTCTGGATATTACACGATTACATAATGAACACTCGGATATTATCCATCTAATCGCGAGAAAGATCGAAGACTTTGGTTTCTATCTAAGTCCGCAGCATCTAGAGCTATTAAAACAAGCGGATGTTATAGCCTACGCAATAGAAACGAAGATGAAACAAAAATAATCTTGACGATAGCGAGCTTTCATGCTATCTTTATATCTATGAAAACAAACACCACAACTTTATTTATCAGAGGGCTACCGAGGCAGCTAAAAGAAAAGCTGCAAATCGAGGCTATCAAAAAGAATATTTCACTAGGAGAGTTAATAGTAGGAATATTGGAGGCTAGAAAATGATGACAACATATGATGAAGACTTGTTCCAAATGCAACAAGAGTTTACTTCAACGGTAAAGAACGCTAAGGCTCTTGATCCCAAGCTGGGACAGCAAATTGAGAATTTCGCTTGTGAACTAATCTTTGCAACTAAAGGCAGCCTAGTTGCGACTCTTGGGATATATAACCTAACGGGCACAGAAGCAATCCTAAGACAGATTCCAATGTTCTTTAATCAAGCACGATCAGAGTTTGTTGATAAGGTGATTTTAACTTTTGACAAGTATCACCTAGAAAAGTGCTTGGCGATTAGCGCGGATTTACAATAAAAAAAACGGAGGAAAACATGTTCGGAAATAAAAGACTAGAAAAAAGAATAGAATGGATGGAGAATCAGATGAGCGAGATGGAGCTTAAGTTAGCCAACGTGGTTTACGATCTTGCTGTGCGCAACAAGAAAGAAGAGCCGAGGGCAAAAGTAAATAGAGTCTTCGCTAAGGTAGCCGAGGCGATACCCGATAATCACAATTGGGGAGTGAGGGTGTATAGAACAGCTCACCCCAGGGTAGTCTTTAAAACCTTTGCAGCAGAGAGTCTCAGTGAAGCTGTTATGAAAGCCTCAGAGATTATAGGCTATATTGGTCGCACTCATAGACGCTACGCTCAGGTAGGCGCGCTCAAGAATGGCAGGATGCTAACAAATAGTGTACACCTCTATAGACCCGAGACGAACAGCTGGACCAAACTGCCGGATTACAAGAAATCGAGTCATGAGAATAACGAATCGAAAAAGTAAGGAGGAATCGAGATGAAGAAGATTGAACTAATAGAAAACTCGGACTGGATAGAGTTATCGTTATTGCGCACCAAGCTCAACGAAGTAATCGCAGCGGTGAATGATTTGATGCCACAGAGCGTGCCCGTTAACAAGAGTAGCTCTGCTGTATGGGCTGATGCTTTTGATTTGCCAAGAGAACCTGA
>JAYVUR010000072.1:0-11976 GCA_043787715.1 Candidatus Melainabacteria bacterium | reverse complement strand
ACCAGTAAATGTCACTGGGTTTAATATCGAAGACCCACTGCATGGTAAGTTTAGCCCAGAGTATATAGCCTGCTACTCGGTGTTCTATGCCTTTGGGTTTACCAGTGCTGCCGCTAGTATAAAGTATAAAACTAGTATCATTAGCATCTAATGCTTCTGCCGGACAGTTATTGCTAGCATGGCTTAACAACTCTGACCATTTTTCCAGTCTGTGATTGGATTTTAGATTAATTACACACTGTTTAATTAATCTGGATTCATGGTCGTGATTGTAATTATTAGTTAAAAAAGTTCTGCTAGCAGCTTCTGTAACACGTTCGAAATAAATTACGGCGCTAAGGGTATTAAGGTCTTTGGTAGCATCATTAACGATGCTTAGAAGGTTGATAATATTGCCGCGACGAAATAAGCCGTCAGCTGTGATTAATAGTTTGGCTTCACCGTCTACTAATCTATCCCTAAGTGCTTGTGCTGAAAATCCTGCGAATACTACACTGTGCACGGCCCCTATGCGTGCACAAGCTTGCATAGCTATGATAGCTTCAGGACATAGTGGCATATAGATGCAAACCACATCACCTTTGTTGATGCCAAGTCGTTTAAGTGAGTTGGCTAGTTTTGATACTTCATCTAGTAGTTGCTTGTAGCTGTAAGTTTTGCTATCACCTGGCTCACCCTCGAAAATTAAAGCGATTTTATTACCCAGTCCAGATTCGATATGTTTGTCGAGACAGTTATATGAAATATTGGTTTTACCTTCACAGAACCATTTATAGTAAGGAGCTTCACTGCTATCCAGTACCTGCTTGAAATCTTCTTGCCATTTTAGCTCTGTTCTGGCCAGCTTTGCCCAAAACTCTTCAGGGTTCTTTAGGGATGAAGCCACAAGATCGCTATAGGCGTCTGGCTTGAGATTGGCTTGAGCTCTAAAATCTTCTGCTGGACTATATAGCTGCATACTTTCATTTAGAGTTTACAATATATCTAGTGAGCTTTGCAGCCTTAGCCAAAATAGAATCTACAGCTAGAAAATTTCTTCTTATTCAGGGCTCTGCTGTATCTAAATTGCTTCCGGCTTTAGGTTTTATATTTAGGGCTAAGATCGACTTGCAGCAATTGCGCAAACAATTGGTGTTCATAGGTTATGAGTGTTTGCCGATGGTGATAGCGTTAACGGCACTGGCGAGCATGATACTTACAGTTAATATTGCTGTGGAGCTTAATAGCCGTGGTGGTAGAGAATTAATTGGTGCGTTAATAGCCGTAGCGGATCTTAGAGAAATCCTGCCTTTATTCACGGCTTTTGCAGTAGCCGCACGTTGTGGTACCGCGATAACTGCTGAAACTGCATCGATGAAAGTAACAGAGCAGGTTGATGCTCTAAGAGTTTTTAGGGTTGATCCGATTTATTATTTATTAGCACCAAGACTACTTGCTACTTTTCTTTTAGGTCCCTTACTCGTTGCTATAGCTTTAATTACTTCTCTTGCTGCAGGTTTGTTTGTAGCATGGGCCTCTGTAGGTTTAGAGCCAGTCCAATTCTTGGAGCAGGCTTGGCGCGAGTTAACACTTAAGGAGTATTATTACCCTTTGCTTAAGACCGAGATTTTTACTCTGTATGCGATATTGACTAGTGTGAGTTACGGACTTGATTGTAAGGGTGGGGCGAGGGAAGTGGGTATCGCTACTACTCAAGCTACAGCAATGATTATGGTTGCCATTATTGTGCTTGATGGAATTTTAACTTCGATTTTATATACTTAGCAAAAACAAGCCCAGCGGCTTGTTTTTGCGCTCTCCACCACGAGTGCAAAATCTAAGCTTTACCCCTGGGTAACATTACCTAGTAATAAATTTTTGGTCTAAGAGTATTAGTACTGCAAGCTTAGTTTTAGCTTGTTTAAGAGCATTTCTACGCCCTTAAGGTGGAGTAGAGGAGGCTTTCATTCTGGAATATTAGCCTAGAGGAACTTGTTGCTTTAATGAATCCGGCTACCGAAAAACTTAAAAAATGTATTCTTGATGAATTTAAGGTTTATAACAATCTTGCACCTAAACTTGGTTTACTTTCATATGTTGCATTTTTCTTTGCTTATGTGATTTTTAAATTGGTTAGCTTAGATGCTTTGCAATTGGTGTTAATTGATATTTGTAACCAAGCTTTACAGTGTTCGATTGCAGCCGGGATACTTGGCTTTACTATAGGAAGGATTATGTCGGGAAGATTGCAATCGCATCAAATGCATGTGTTGCAAAAAGAACGCGTTAGGCGTCGTAAAGCTCTCAAAAAACAATTACAAACAAAGCGCGAAGCTTTGAATAAACTGGAGGCCATGATTACATGAAGGGGGATAGAGTTAAATCTAGACCTGTGCTTATGTCGATTGAACAGCAGAACGACAAGCTACAGGTAAAAGAAGAGAATCAGAGGCTTTGGGTATCTTATACGACTAAGAATAAACCTCATCAATTGCGCGATCAGTTGATTAAGAAATATGCTTATTTGGTTAATTGGGTTGTTGGACGTTTTCCTTATATTGAAACGGCAGATTTTGACAGAGAGGATTTAATTGGTTATGGAACTATTGGTCTTATTGAAGCAATAGATAGGTTCGACCCTAAGCAAAAATGTTCATTCGAAACCTTCGCTGTTACTAGAATTCGTGGTGAGATATTAGATTTCTTGCGTTCAAGAGATTTCTTGTCACGTAGCCGCCGTCAGCGAGTTAAGAAGCTCAATGAAGCTGTTGTTGATCTTGAATTTAAGTTAGGCAGAGCCCCTACTGATGATGAGATCAAGTCTATACTTGGTGTTGAGTCTGCAGAGTTGCAAAATATTAGGCAGGAAGCAGCAGCAATGGTCTTCTCGCTTGATATACCAGAAGATGGTAGATCGCTTGATGATTCAGCGGCTTTAGTAGATAAGGTTCCTTCGGCTGAAGATTCTCAAGATGAGATTGTTGATAGTGCTTTTCTTAAGGAAAAACTATCGCAATGCCTAGATCGTTTGCCTAAGCGTGAACGTTTGATTATGGCTCTTTACCATTATCAAAAATTAACATTTAAGGAGATTGGAGCAGTGCTTGATATCTCTGAATCTCGTGTTAGTCAATTACATATGAAATCCTTACAGAAACTAAGGGTTATGCTTAAAGATTACGATTATTAAGGCGTTTTTCCGCTTAATAACAGGCTTTTATCAGCTATAATCGTCTCTGATGTTAGCTGCTATAGTCGCACAAATTAAAAAAGCTCTTTCCGGTAATCTTAATGAAAAAGTGTTACGTGATTATCGGGTAATTGTCGAACATATCTGTAGTTTTGAAAATAGCTTGCCGTTATTAAGTGATGATGAGTTAAGGGCTAAGACTAGTTATTTTCGTGAATATATACAAGCAGAGCTGGCCAAGGTAGAGAATCGTAAGCTTATAGCCGATGATGTGCCAAGAATGCCAGGTCAAATTAGAGATCTTCGTGATCAGCGTTTGGCAGAGTTGCTTGATGAGATATTGCCTGAAGCTTTTGCGGTTTGTAGAGAGGGAGGGCGTAGGGCGCTTAATATGCGTCACTTTGACGTGCAGCTTATTGGTGGTATTCAGTTGCATAATGGCGGTATAGCTGAGATGCAGACTGGTGAGGGTAAGACCCTAGTTTGTACTCTACCGGCTTACCTCAATGCTCTTAGTGGTAGAGCTGTGCATATAGTTACGGTTAATGACTATCTTGCACGTCGTGACTCAGACTGGATGGGTAAGCTTTATAAATTCTTGGGCTTAAGCGTGGGATTGGTGGTGCATGGTTCTAGTCAAGCTCAGCGTCGAGAAGCTTATGGCTCTGATATTTGTTATTGCACTAATAATGAATTAGGTTTTGATTATTTGCGTGACAATATGGAAAACAGGCTTAGCGCTTGCGTGCAACGACCATATTACATGGCAATAGTAGATGAAGTTGATAGCATCCTTATTGATGAAGCACGTACACCTTTGATTATTAGTGGTTTCCCTGATGTTAGTCGTCAAAACACATATAAGGTAATGGCTAAATTGGCTAAAGAGCTTAAGCGTGGTCTCAGTGAAACTGATAATTCAGATTATTTGCTTGATGAGAAGGCTAAGAATATAATTCTTACTGATTCGGGTATACGCCGTGCTGAGCAGATGCTCAATGTTAAGGAGCTTTGGGACCCTAATGCTAATTTGGCACATCATCTTATTCAGGCTCTTAAAGCTAAAGAATTATTTTCAAGGGACACGGATTATATAGTCAAGGATAATCTTGAGCATAAGCGCAAGGAAGTGGTTATTGTCGATGAGTTCACTGGCAGGCTTATGGAGGGTCGCCGTTGGGGTGATGGTTTGCATCAAGCTGTTGAGGCTAAGGAAGGAGTTAATATCCAAGAAGAAACTCTAACGATGGCAAGTATTACCTTCCAGAATTTATTTAGGCTTTATCCTAAGCTTTCTGGTATGACTGGTACTGCTGCTACTGAAGCTGAGGAGTTTGGCAAGATCTATAATCTCTCGGTTCTCAGCATTCCTACTAATAAAGATTCACAGCGTAAAAATCTAAACGATATAGTTTATAAGAACGAAAGATCTAAATTCTTCGCTGTAGCTGAAGATATAGTGAGAGCCAATTGGGCAGCTAGACCGGTATTGGTCGGTACTACCAGTATCGAGAAGTCTGAGTTTATTGCTTCGTTGCTTTCTAAGCCAGCCCACGCTATGCAAGTGCTTGAGTTTAGAATTAAGAGACTCTTGAAGCAAGTTGAGAAGCACAAGCTAAAAGACTCATTAAATAGTTTTATACCTAAGCTTGATAGACCGGGCAATCTTAAGCTGAGTGATGCTACTGCTGTGTTTTGCGATTCTGGCGAAATCGAGATTGATGATGAGAACTTAGCTCAATTTGATCTTAAGGCTGAGTGGTATAAGGATGAAGAACTGAAGTTCGCTGTTGAAAGTCTGCTTATGGTTTTGATGCTGCTCGATAAAATTCGTAGTGGTCTGGATCATCACGTCCTGAATGCAAAGCATCACGAGAAAGAAGCTCATATTATTAGACAAGCTGGTAAGCCTGGAGCTATAACTATCGCTACTAATATGGCTGGTCGTGGCACTGATATAGTTTTAGGTGGTTACTTGGCTAGTGATCCTAAGCAGCCAGATTTTGATAAGCTGGATATGCTTGGGCAAGCCAAAATCCAAGCTTGTGGTGGCTTGCATGTTATTGGTACTGAGCGTCATGAAAGCAGGCGTATTGATAATCAGTTGCGTGGTAGATGTGCTCGACAGGGTGATCCGGGTTCGGCTAGATTTTATTTATCCTTAGAAGATAATTTAATGCGTATCTTTGGCGGCGACAAGATTATTGCTGTGATGAATATGCTTAAGGCTGATGAGGATCTGCCGATCGAAGCCACTATGGTTAGTGGTGCTATTAACAATGCACAGAAAAAAGTTGAAGCGCATCACTTTGATATTCGCAAACATGTGCTGCAGTACGATGATGTGATTAATACTCAGCGTGAAGTTGTATATCGTGAGCGTAGAGCCATACTTGAAGGTGCTGATATTCACGAGGACATACTCACTATGTTTGGTGAGAGGGTCGAAGACGTTATTTATTCGCATACGGGACCTAATGATCATATTGAGAGCTGGTTTGATAATGAAAATGCGATCAGCCCGATTGCTCAAGTGTTCGAGACTCTTAAAGCTGATTTCGGCGAGTCTTGTACTGGCTTGCTTAGACCAGTTGATGCTACTGAGTTTCTGCGCAGCTATGAGAGCCATGAAGCTTTTGTTAAGCAGGCTAAGGCTGCTGTGATGCAAGCGCTACTAGCAAGAGAGCAAGAAGTTGGCATTAGTATATTTAGAGAAGCAGAAAGGCAAATCATGTTGCATGTGATTGACTCTAAGTGGGTGGAGCATATACATGCGATGGATTCCCTTAAAGATGGCATACATTTGCAGAGCTACGGACAGAAAGATCCTTTGATTGAATATAAGAAAGAAGCTTTTGCTATGTTTGATGAGCTTTTAGTTTCTG
Source organism: Candidatus Melainabacteria bacterium (assembly GCA_043787715.1). GTDB lineage: Bacteria > Cyanobacteriota > Vampirovibrionia > LMEP-6097 > LMEP-6097 > CAYUFH01. Next base: position 5,922 of record JAYVUR010000072.1, on the reverse strand, counting down.
TGCGCAGAGATACTGTGATATTGCTGTCGCATGCTCAAATAGTTCAAGAAAGTCCGCAAGAGGCAACACGTAAATAAATGGCCGCCATTGTTTCTGATTACATGGAATTAGAAATGAGTGCTGAGATTGATCCGGCTGCAGTTTATGATGTTTTGCACAAGCATTCTGCTGATGCTTTTATGTTTGAATCGGTTGAAGGTTCAGAGAAATTTGCTCGTTATACTTTTATTGGCTACAAACCGCTAGAACTCTTGAAATCTGGTTCTTATGAGGATTTGGCTCTTAAGATAGAGGAATTGGCTTCTGATAATGAACTGCCATTTTTTCATAAAGGTTATGTCGGATTCTTCACATTCGAGTCTATTGCTGATATAGAGCCGAAACTTAAATGCAATGGATCTTCACATCCGCACATGTATATGCAGTTAGTGGGCTCTATGATAGTTTTTGATAGGGTTTTAGAGAAGATATATCTGATTGCAAACAATTATGCTGCTCATGCTGCTGCTAATCAAGATGCGCTAGCTGAGCTTAAGTCCTTGCTAGAGTCTGCTAAGCCTCTGCCGGAGCTTAGCTGTGATATTACTCTTGCTCTTCCTGACTTACTGCGTGGTGATGCTGCTGTTCAATTCGCCTCTAATACTAGTGAGAAGAGCTTTATGGATATGGTAGCTAAAGCCAAGCGACATATACTTGAAGGTGACGTGTTTCAGGTAGTACTGTCACGCCGCCTTAGTGCTAAAGCTACTGTAGACCCTCTTTTAGCTTATAGGCTACTACGTAAGGTTAATCCTTCGCCGTATTTATTTATTTATAACGTTAGAGATTTTGCTGGAGCTAGTTATAGCCTAGTTGGCTCATCACCCGAGATGCTAGTTAAGTCTACGCGCATGGCTGAAGGGTATCAAGCTGAGATTAGACCTATTGCTGGCACTTATCCGCGCGGTAAGGATGAAGCAGAGGATGAACGGAATGTTAGGACTTTACTAGCTGATGAGAAGGAGCGTGCTGAGCATGTCATGCTTATTGATTTGGCGCGTAATGATTTAGGTAGAGTCGCTCAAGCTGGCTCGGTAACAGTCGCTCAGCAGATGATTGTAGAAAAATACTCGCATGTGATGCATATAGTTAGTTCAGTTGTTGCTAAGCTAAAAAACACAGTAAGTGTCAAGCAGAATGCTAGATTGGGTATTGATTTGCTTAAGGCTTGTTTCCCTGCTGGTACCTTGAGTGGAGCTCCTAAGCTTGAAGCTATAGATATAATTACCGAGCTTGAGGCTGAGCCGCGTAGGTCATATGGAGGAGCGATAGGCTACTTCTCTCTAGACGCTAGTGTAGATACTGCAATTATGATTCGTACGATGGTGCTAGAGACTAATGCAGTGCATATTCAGGCTGGTGCTGGTATAGTGGCTGACTCTGTGGCTGAAAGTGAGTATCAAGAGACTTATAACAAGGCGAGCGCGCTTATTAAGGTTGTTAATTTGGCTAAGCTTATGACCTGCAAAGTCAATTGAGGAGTGCTTTGCAAGATATACATCATATAGCGTAGCTCATGCTTTTATCGTGCTTTCGTATTTGGGTATAAATATCTCAAGTGGAAACGCTGATGATAGAAATGTTCGTTACAGGAGTTGCGCTTGATGTGAGGTCTGATATACCTCTAGTTATTCTTCACGACGAAGAGCGCAAGTTCACGCTCCCTATCTGGATTGGACAGGCTGAAGCGCAAGCTATAGCCAGAGGTCTTGAAGGACTTGAGATGGAAAGACCGATGACTCATGATTTAATCACAGAGATGATTGATTCTATGGGTGCGGTTATTGATTCTGTTGAGATTAATTCTTTTGAAGATACTACTTTTTTTGCTTCAATAATGTTGATTGATAGCAAGCAGAATACGATTGTTGTTGATGCCAGACCTAGTGATGCTATCGCTCTTGCGCTGCGTTGCGAATCTCCTATCTTTGTAGCAGAGTCTATTCTGGAAGATCTTAATCCTGAGTTTGCGGCTAAAGCTTATGAAATTTCCGAGGAAGAAGATGAAGATTTATTTGAGACATTTTTCACTCCTGATTCTGAAGTGAGTTTTACTTGTGAAGCTGAAGGGGATGAGCTTATTGATGACTGGGAGTTTAAGCAATTTATTAGTAATGTTAAAGCCTCAGATTTTAGTACCAAGGGTTATTAAGCAGCATCGAGCCAATTGTCACCAATAGCTGAATCTACGGTAAGAGGGACTCTTAGTTTAACGACACTTTGCATTTTTTCTTGGATATGACTGGCTATGGTTTGCGCTATATCACTAGGACATTCAATAATAAGTTCATCATGCACTTGTAATATAATTTTGGCTTCAGGGTGATGCCATTCAAGGCTGCTATAGAGTTCTATCATGGCTTTTTTGATGATATCAGCAGCGGTGCCTTGCAGAGGAGTGTTAAAAGCCTGTCTCTCTTCTTCTTTCTGTAGCATCTTGTTGGGGCTATTAATATTCTTGAAGTAGCGTTTTCTGCCGAATATTGTTTCTACATAGCCATCCTCGTGAGCGCTCGTTAAGACTTTGTCCATAAAAGGTTGAATATTGGGGAATGCGGCAAAATATTTTTTGATAAAGTTTCTAGCATCATTCATGCTAATACCAAGTTGTTTAGCTGTGGCAAAAGGACCTTGCATATAAATAAGCGCAAAATTCAGAGTCTTGCCTAATCTTCTGTCGTCTTCAGTTACTTCAGATTCGGATTTGCCGAGTATTTCCATAGCGGTACGTTTGTGTATATCTTGGTTGTTGAGAAAGGCCTCGATTAAAGCCTTCTCGTTAGCCATATGGGCAAGTATTCTTAATTCTATTTGCGAATAGTCGGCGCAGATTAATTTGTAGCCTGGTTTAGCGATGAAGCCACGTCTAATTTCCCGACCATATTTATCCCTAATTGGTATATTTTGTAGATTGGGATTGCTTGAGCTCAATCTGCCTGTTGCGGTTACTACTTGGTTAAAATCACTATGTAACCTGCCTGTTTCCTTGGCAATTAGATTTGGCAGTGTGTCTACGTAGGTAGAGTTGAGCTTGCTAAGAGTGCGAAACCCGATAATATTATTGACGAAGTTTTTTTGTTTATCACTTAAATCATAGTCGCTAAGTAAGGTTTCAAGAGTTCCGATATCAGTTGAGTAGGCACCAGTTTTATTTTTTTTACCGACCGGTTCTATATTCATCTCTTGGAATAAGATAGAGCTGAGTTGCTTGGGTGAAGCGATATTGAACTCGCTGCCTGAGATTTGATAGATCTCTTGCTCGAGAACATGTATTTTCTCTTTAAGTTCGATGCTGAGTTTGCGGAAATGCTCAATATCAAGTGAAACGCCATTATCTTCGATGCTCACCAGTACGTCTACCAGCGGGAATTCGATATGTTTTAATAGCTCTTTAGCATTTTTATCGAGATTGGCTTCGTAGTAATCATAAAGCTTATAGGTCACATAGGCATCTGCTGCTGCATACTCAGCGACTTCGGTTAAGGGTGCTTCGTTGATTGTGATTTGTTTGCGTCCGGTGCCGATCAATTCTTCTATCTCGGTCATGCGCCATCTGAATACTCGCTTAGCTTGAGCTTTGAGTCCGTGTTTATTGCTCGGATCTTCAACATAGCTAGCTAGCATGGTATCGTAAAAATTATTATGCGTTTTAATGCCATAGCGTTTAAGTATGCGCTTCTCAAATTTGGCATTTTGTATAATCTGTAATTTACTCTTGTCTTCAAGTGTTGGCTTTAACTCATCGAGGATTGTATTAATATCCAGTCCTTGTCCGGCGCTGAGCATAGTTGGTATATAGAAGCTTTTAAGATTGTTGTTTAGTAGGTAGGCTAGCGCTATGCCGACTATCTCGCAATTAAGAGTATTTAAGCCAGTGGTTTCAAGGTCAATAGCATAGCGTTCTACTTTGCTAAGCTCCTTAAGCATTAATCCTAGTGACACAGAGTCTTTGATGATAAAAGGTTTAATCACTAAATTTTCAAGTGGTTTATCCAAATCTTCTAGAGTTGGGTTTAGGCTTTGTTTGAATACTGGTTGCGGTTTGCTCTCGACCGGCGTATCCCCTGCAATCTCACCAACATCAACGCTTACTAGCTTGCCGTTGTTGAAGGGTTTAAGTACTGCTGGCAGGCGTTTGAGCACACTGGTAAATTCCATATCTTTAAGAAATTGCACTAACGCAGTTACTTCAGGTACTTCTAGATGGCAAGCTTCCAAATCTAGATCTGAATGGATTAATGAGTCATCGACAATAATAGTGGCTATATGCTTTGATAACCTAGCTTTATCTTCTTGCTCTATTAATTTTTCTTTGGTTTTGGGCGGACCAACTTTATCTATATTCTGGTAGATGCCTTCTATGCTGCCATACTCACCTAGTAAGTTGATAGCGGCTTTAGGTCCGAGTCCTTTGACACCAGGGATATTATCGGAGCTGTCACCGGCTATGCCCTTATAGTCAGGTACCTGCTCTGGCGTAACCCCAAGCTGTTCTACTACATCTTGCGGGCTCATAAACTTCAAGCCACCACCGCGTTGCGGTACAGCCATCGATACTTGATCTGTCACCAGCTGGAATAAATCTTTATCACCAGAAAGTATGGTTACTCTGTAGCCATTGCGCTCAGCTTTACGCGCCATAATTCCGATCATGTCATCAGCTTCAAAACCAGGCTGTTCAAGAACTGGTATCTGAAGATGACGGAATAGATCTTTTATGAGCGGCCACTGTGTCTTAAGATCATCTGGCATCTCGTCAGGTCTATTAGCTTTATACTCCTCGAACATTTCATGGCGAAATGACGGTTCGGGAAGATCAAAGGCAACAGCTATTGCTGTCGGTTGAGCTTTTTCGATACAATCGAATAAGGCTTTAAGAGTTCCGTAGACTGCCCAGGTGGGCTCACCCTTGGCATTTCTGAGATTACTCATCTCTAAGGCGAAGAACATTCTAAAGGCAAGGTTGCTGCCGTCTATAAGTAGTAGGTTGTGGCTTGAAGTCACTTCGTTTTATTGTAACTAAAATGGGGGCTTTTCAGGTTTATATATGCTGATATAATCAATATATGGCAAACATAGAAGAGTTATTTTCAGCTAGCCTCGCCCGCCCACCAGAGCGCAAGGATCTTGATATCCCAGAGGACCTTAAGGCTAATTTACTTGTAACTACAGTTGGCGGTTTTATTGATACTATCTATAATTGGGCAAGATCTAATAGTGTTTGGCCACTTACTTACGGTACTAGTTGCTGTGCTATTGAAATGATGTCAGTTGGTATGTCACGTTTCGATATATCTAGGTTTGGATCTGAAGTATTTCGTGCAACCCCGCGTCAAGCAGATTTAATTATTACTGCTGGTACTATCACCCGTAAAATGGCACCAGCGCTTATTCGTCTATATCAGCAATTGCCTGAACCTAAATACGTAATAGCCATGGGTGCTTGTACTATAACTGGCGGTATGTTTCATGATAGTTATTCTGTCGTTCAAGGTGTAGATAGAATTATTCCTGTTGATGTATATGTTCCAGGTTGTCCGCCGCGCCCAGAAGGTTTATTGCACGGATTGTTTACTTTGCAGCGTAAGATACGCCGCGAGAAGCTAGCTAATAGAAGAGCCATAGCAGCAGGACACCAAAACTCTGTGCACGATGTTTGTGAAACCACAGGATTAATACTTAACTAATATGACCGAGAATAATCAATTTGCCACACTACTAAGCTCTGCGGGGATTGCGGCCAAGGCTACTGCGGCAATGGCAAGTGGAGTTGAGGTGCTAAGTATAGAAGCTAAGGATCTTGTTGCCGCCGCCTCTAAGCTTAAGAAGGATAAGGCTATGGCGCTTAATTTCATTACGGCACTCGAAGTGAAATCTGGTTAT
>JAYVUR010000071.1:0-6123 GCA_043787715.1 Candidatus Melainabacteria bacterium | reverse complement strand
TGCAACCTTAATACTCTGCCTGCCATTAAACAATGAGGCATTAAGAAGAGCTTGCAAGGTCTCTCTTAGGACATAAGACCTATTCAAAACATCTTCACTCCGATTCTGTATCACCATTCAATCGGAGAATTGTATCACAGAATCTCTGCTTATCTTAGTTAGTAGCGCCCCAGCCCCCACTCCTTCCTTAACATGCCCCTCCTCATAAGCCTGAAAAGCCTTATCAGTAGCCACAAAATCAGGCAAAGGACCGAAGTTTAAAGGATTAATAAGTTTAGTCTTATTGGTAGTTAGTTTAAGTAATTCATCAATTCGGGCGGATTTGTCGCTCGTGACCCAATGGGTAGTAGCAATGGTTAATTCAAAATCATCTTGGACTCGTGGTTGAAAGCGCAAAAACGACCCGCCGGGGTCGTTTTTGCTATGCTTCGCCTGCGGCTCGCAATGACGAGCTACTGCGCACAATTTCTCAACCAAGCTCGCCACCGCTATCATCTGCGAGCCACCAGCGAGCCAGAATGGAATATCTTCTTCAAGACAAGCAACAGCCATGCCAGCAACTACAGCTTGCATTGGATCCCCCATGGCGCTCACCGCTAGTAGTGGATTAGATTGCACCGATTCCGGACTAAAATCTTCGCGCCTAAGAGCCGCTTGGTAACCGCGTTCTACTAGTTCATACTTCAGTGCGTGGTTACCATTGGGAATACTACTCGACATTAGCCCATTAACTTCATAGCCTAGTGCGCGCAGAAGACCTTGAGCGGTGGTAGTGCCGCCGACTACACACTCAGCTATTATTAGGGGGCTTGTCTCTTTGTCGCATGGTTCACCACTAAGGGATCCTTTCGTCGCTTCGCGACTCAGGATGACATCAATTAATGATTTCCCCGCTTGATACAATCTCTCTACTTCAGCAATCTCAATCGCCCTGCCTGTTTCAGGCGAGCACGCAGGAACTGTAGATAAATCTATACAATCTACTTGTGGCTTAATGGGTGCGCCAGCATTTACTATTATGGGTTTAATACCAAGCTTATCAAGGCAAGTCTTGGTGATAGCAGCCGGACTCACTATACCTAGCGGCGAAACTGGCAGGGACTCAAGTGTCAGCGTCTTACCATGCACTATATATTCAGCATCAAGCGCAGCGGTGTAAGCTAATAATTCCTGCGAAGCACCAGCAGCACTTATACCAGCATGCTTAATTACTTCGGTGCCGCCTAAAACCAAAATAAACATATTAGGATAAATCTATACGGCCGAAATCTATACATAGGTAATACCCGCTATTTTTGGCGACTTCATAATGATCTTTTGGTATACTGCCATTCTCAAGTTCGGATCTAAGAACGTGATAGAAGTCAGTCTCTAAGACATTTAGGTCATTTTTGATAATCGAAAGAACTTTATTGAGATCAATATTTTGATATTCATGAACTATATTATTTCTGAAGTTTTTAATCGCTACCCAGGGTACTTGAGGATGTCTATCCTTGGTTAGAGGATTAATTTTTTTAATATTCTCGCCCATGTAAGCAAATTGCTGCAAGCAACCATTCACCACTAACATATCGTCTAGGAGAAAATCTTCAACACTATCAATATCTTTTGAAAACCTGAGTATTTTTTGTATTGCTTGCAATAAAGCAAGTAGGTATATTAGATCGCTTCTAATAATATTTTCTGACATAGTGCATGTCCCTATTTGCTGTATATAGAACCACGGGATTAGCTACATCTTCAAGCATAAAATCGAACTTAGTGCCGCTGACATCTTCTAGCTTCAGAGGGATTTCATATGCTTCACTACGATTCTTAATAGGAGTCGGTATCAGCAAGTCGATATCATGAAACTCCTCTCCTCTAGCGAAGGAACCAAAAACACCAATTCTGTCTACCCCAAGCGTGTCAAATACTTTCTGTTCATTGAGAAAGACTTCAAGTTCCTTGATATTAGTGATAGGCTTGCCCATACCTATATATTATACCCGTTTTACTTTTTGCCCATGCCAAGCTTCTGAGCCTTCTGGTAAACCTTGCCCTCTGTTAGAAGTGTTGGGGCTACTATAACTTCAACATCTTGCATCTCGCGAAGATTACTAGCACCTAAAGTTGACATTGAAGTTTTAAGTGCACCGACTAAATTATGACTGCCATCATCAAGTCTTGCTGGACCATGGAGAAGCTCATGAGTACTGCATTCTGTGCCTACTTCTATTCGTGTGCCGCGCGGCAATACTGGGCTCGGTGTCGCCATGCCCCAATGATAACCTCTACCTGGAGCTTCAGTGGTGCGCGCAAACGGCGAACCAATCATAGTCGCGTCAGCGCCGCAAGCAATAGCTTTGCAGATATCTCCGCCCACAGCCATACCACCATCAGCGATGATAGGTACATATTTGCCGCTAGCTTGATAGTATTCATCACGCGCCGCGCGGCAGTCTGCAATTGCAGTTGCCATCGGTACGCCAATACCAAGAACACCTCTACTAGTACAAGCTGCACCTGGACCTATACCTACAAGAAGTCCAGCGATGCCAGTCTCCATAAGTTTGCGAGCGATTTCATAATCAACACAATTGCCAACTATTACTGGTACTTTAGATTGCTTGCAAAATTCAACTAAATCTAATTCTATGCTTGGGTCTTTAGCTATGCGCTCGCCTAAAGATTTATGCTCAAGCCCCACTACCGTAGATTGAATAACGATGATATCAACTCCAGCCTGCTGACAGATTGGCGCGTAGCGGTTCGCCATATTAGGAGTGATAGAAACCGCAATCGGCCTACCGGCTGATTTAAGTTTCATTTCTTGGATAACATTTACTATAAGTTCTTCTTTGACCGGTTCAGAATAAATCTTCTGCATCAGAGTCACAAAATCATCTTTAGATGATGCCGCAATCTCGTCAAGAATAATATTGTAGGCTTCGCGCGAATAGCGAGTGTATATTCCTTGAAGGTTCAAGACCCCAAGAGCACCTTCAGCCGATATCACTGAAGCGTTGTCAGGGCTGACCACGCCGTCCATGGCGCTAGCGATAAGCGGCACCTCGAACTTATAAGGTCCAAGCTGCCAAGAAGTATCACAAAGTTCAAAATCTAAAGTGTTGCCGGTCGGCACTAGAGCTATCTCATCAAACCCGTATGCTCTTCTTGTTTTTTTACCGCGACCTAGTTCCATGTGAATATAATACTATATTCGTCATTGATTTTGCCAGTTTCAGCCCACGCTTAACATGCCTGCCCAGCACTAATATCACTGGCGCCGCAAGCTCAGCATTAATGATCTCTTGAGCAAGATTAGTTAGGGTCGAGTATACAATTTTTTCGTTATCAAGACTGCCATTGCTAATTGCAACCGCCGTTATATCTTCGCCAAGCTTAGAAGCTAGTCCATCACAAATTTCAACCACCTGAAATAAACCCATGTAGACAACAAGAGTAGAACCAGTCTCAAGCAGGCTTGACCAGTGCGCCAGCTTCGCAGCATCTATATCATGACCAGTAGTAAGAGTGACAGCGTCACTAGCTTCTCTAAGAGTGAGCGCAAGTCCAGAGAGAGCCGGCAAAGCTAGTCCGCTACTAAGCCCCGGGATTATTCTAGCCTCGTAACCATGCTTATTCACGAACTCCACTTCTTCAACTCCGCGCGCGAAAATAAAAGGGTCACCGCCTTTAAGTCTAGTTACGTTTTTGCCTTGCTCTAAATATTTAAGTATCAGCTTATTGATTTCATTTTGCTTGAGGCTCGCTTGGGCGCGGCGTTTGCCGACAAACAGTAAGATAGGTTCGTCATTTAAATTTTGCACTCGTGTTTGACAGCGCAAAAACGACCCGTCGGGGTCGTTTTTACTATCCACAAAAGCCATGTCGAGTATCGCAGTATTAACCAAGCTATCATAGAGCACCACTTCACTTGCCGCCAGCGCTTTAAGTCCTTTGACTGTAATCAATTCTGGGTCGCCGGGACCAGCTCCTATAAGAGTTAATATCGGTTTATCACTTAGCAACTAAATCGGCTCCTTTCTTACGAAAAACTCGCTCGCTATACCAACGAATTAATTTAGATCTGCGCGCCGCTTGCTTGCCGGTGATTTTATGGTGCACTTTGGCACGGAACTCTGCGATACGTTCTAGAATTGGCTGGTAAACATTACGCGCTATAGGCTCAAGTTCAAGTCTAATGCGCTGTGCTACCGCTGGCGCTTTAGCATTAGTACTGATTGCGATTTTGATGTCGCCCGCTTCTACTATGCTTGGAATATAGAAATCGCAGTAACCCGGCTCATCGACAGAATTCGCCAGTATCATCTGGTCGCGAGCACGATTGGCGATGCTGTTGTTCAGCTCTGGCATATCAGTTGCTGCAATTACCATATAGCAGCCGGCTTCATCACCAAGCTGGTAGTCTCTCTCTATGAATTCGATTTTACGTTTGTTGGGGAATTCACCCTCTAGCGCTCTCACTTCATCTATCACCGTTGGCGCGACTACAGTAAGTTCAGCTTCTGTACTTATAAGTCCTTGTAATTTTTGCAAAGCAATTAAGCCACCACCGACTACTAAGACTTTGCGTCCTTTAAGCTTAAGAAATATCGGAAATAGTTTGTTAGATGACAAACTCTCCTCCTTGCTCCGCTTCAGAATCTTGAATATGCAAACCACACTCTATCTTGTCCTTGCCCGCCCAGCGACTAGTGCTGCGATCAGCACCAACACTAGTACAAGGTTCGCAGCCTATGCTCTCATAGCCTTGGTCAAGCAATAGGTTGTAAGGGATTTCATTCTCGTGAATATATTTCCAAATATCAGATTTAGACCATTTAATTAGCGGATTGATTTTGCCGAGCTTGAATTTCTTATCGAACTCGAATGCCATCGCGCTTGCCCTATTATCAGTTTGATCTCTGCGTATAGAACTTATCCAAGCAAGCCTTGCTTCAAGTAGCGTAGCTAGTGGTTTAAGTTTGCGCATATAGCAGCACTGGTCTGGATCGCGCTCGTAGAGCTTGGCTCCATATTTAGCATCCTGCTCAGGAACAGTCAGCTCGGGTTGCATCATGATAATTTTGAAATCATATTTCGCCTCCATCGCTTCTTTAAGTGCAAGAGTTTCTTTGAATTGATAACCAGTGTCAAGATTAGCGATAGCGAATTTACCGCTGCCATCAAGTTCAGAGAAATTAGCAGCAAGTTTAGAGCGCGGCAGTTCGCCAGATTCAATCAGCTTGGCTATCATCTGCATAATCACGCAGCCCTCTGGACCGAAAGCGGTAAGCAAAATCACATCACCATGTTTACTAAGAGTGGTAGCAGCATAGGCAGTAATGGCTTCGGCGCTTTGATTCTCGAAAGCCAAGCCTAGTTCTTTCCAGTTGATATTAGTGTTAGTCGCTTCTGCTGCCAAGATTAGTTATGTATCATAACCTAAACTAGCTATACAAATGAATAGGTGTATCTGTTAATACATTTGCTATATTATTAGCTATGAATAAAGCACTAATTCTCGCTATCCTACTCAGCTCTACCGTTGCCGCTGGCGCTGCCACTAGCAACGGCAACACCGCAACTATAGATCCAGCCAAGCTGCAAACGCAAACGACACGAGTACAAAAAATCTTCGCTCCTCTTATCGCTGAGCTTAAAAAAGATCCGAACGAATACTCTGTCAGCGTCGAAAGTTCTAGCGCCTTAAATGCTCACGCCAGTCCCGGCAAGAAGATAGTTGTGAATTCTGCTTTAATTGATTACCTGAACGATACTGCTCTAGCCTTCGTCATTGCTCACGAGCTTGGTCATTTAGAGAGACATCATATTGCTAAATCAATAATAGAGCAAAGCCTAGTAAGCATTATTAAACAGAAGTTTTTCCCTACTAGCGGCTTATACAACGGAGCTGCTTATCTCGGCAATTTAGGATTTAGTCGTAGCCAAGAAAAAGATGCTGATCTTTTTGCAGTTAAATTAATAGACAAACTCTATTGTGATAAACCCGGGAAAATAGATTTCTTCAAACAACCCGAATTCCGACTTGAAGTTAAATTTTTAGATTATACTCACTCATTAATTAGTAAGGTCGGGACTTAGTTTAGCAGGAATATCAGAGTTTGAGCAGTA
>JAYVUR010000070.1:0-3070 GCA_043787715.1 Candidatus Melainabacteria bacterium | reverse complement strand
TACTGCTCAAACTCTGATATTCCTGCTAAACTAAGTCCCGACCTTACTAATTAATGAGTGAGTATAATCTAAAAATTTAACTTCGAGTCGGAATTCGGGCTCATCAGCATTATCAGCTAAAGCAGAATTATCTATCCATACAAATATAATAGCGTGGCGCTGTTGGTTTTTGCAAGAGTATTTTTGTATTAAAATTATCTAAAAATAAGTATGAAGCATTACAGGATTTTTTGCTAGAATACTTAATATATACTCAATGTCAATGATGACAAGGGGTTGGGGGGGAGGAAAGAATAATGAGTTCAGAAGAGATTAAGGGTGTTCATTCAGCATCAGCTCAGCCGGTTAAGGTTGTTGGTGATAGTACGGAGATTTCAAAAGCAGAATTACAAGAGCTGCTTGCAGCTAAAACTCAATTAGGTGAACTCAAGGCAAAAGCTGCAGCTGAGCGAAGTGATGTGGCTATTAGTGGTGATGATATACCGAGGATGCTAGCTGGTGGAGCCAAATTCGAAGCTGCACCACAGAAATTGATCTTCACAAGTATTGATGCAAAAGCAGCAGCGGAACTTAGTAAGCAACTCGATTTAGATCCAAAATCTTATACAAAGTTTGCTGATGCTGCTACAGCTATAGATTTTAAATCTTTACGCAGGGAACTGGCAGACACAAAACTTCAATCATTGATTGCCATGTTTGTACCTGCTATGCCAGTCCTAGGACTATGGAATATTTTTAAACCAGTGCAGCAATTGCAAAAGATACAAGCCGTGAGAGAAACTAGAGAGGCTATTACTTCAGCTAAGTTTATTGAGATGGAAGGTGGTAAAGCAATGCTACGTTCTGAGCTTGAAGCAGTGAGTGCCAAAGATGATATGCGCACAGCTCTTATTGATAGGATCGCCCAATTAGAATCCAAAATGCAAACTGAGCCAGCAGGGCTAATTACGGCAGCTATGCTGAGAGCATATCTGAAGGACATTTCTCCAATGGCTATGATGCCTAAGAGTATTAAAACAGGACATAGTTATAAAAATGCTGCATTAATGGATCTTGATGCACTTAAGGGAGCTGGTGAAGCTCATCTTAAAGCTAAATTTAATGACGCTAAGTTCTGGGAGCGTATAAACACTGAGATGATTAATTTTATTTTGGCAACAATGCTTACTGTGTATCAGGCTAAAGATGCGACTACTAAGGATAGAGTGAGTTCTACTTACGAGCAATTTGGTAGAGTTAATTCTGCTGCTGCTGATTTACGTAAAGCAACTAAAGAGCACGGTACTTTGATGAAGTGGGCTATTGAAGCAAGGATTTGGTTAAGTGGTTTCACTAACAAGCCTGAGTTCAAAGAATTAGAAGTAACAGCTAAGAAACATGCTAAAGAATTCGCTCAAATCATTAAGACTCAAAATGATGTAGGCCAGAAGAATCTAACCACAAGGCTGACTGACTTGGTGACTAAAGGTTCTGGGGAATTGCTTGGTAGTGTCAGAAAAGCTGTTGGTGAAGTTGGTATTGGTGATAAATTAAAACTAGCTTCTGGACTCAATAGGGTTGTTGATACTGCTCTTGGTGGCGCTAGAAAAGGCTTGGATAGGGCAGAAGAGAAGCTCAAGGATCCGGGTTTTGTTGCTAAGTCGCTTGAGCGGGCTCTAAAAGCTGCTAATCCTTTAGGGATAGGGGCTTGACAAAGCTGGGCAATGTGTATTACGATATATTGAAGCGAGGATAATTTTATGGCTGATACTTCTTTGAATACTGTTAATCCACAAATCACATCAGCGGCCCCTCTTGTGGCCGAGAAACCAGTTGTGGTAGCGGGTGTTGTTCCTAGTGGACAACAAATAGTGACAAGAGTGGCAGCCACGCCTGTAGCGCCTGCGGCAACTGATGCTAATAAAACTACCACTGCGGATGCCGAAGCTATACATGCTCCAACGCCAACACCAACAACTCCAGCAGCAGTAGCTAATCCTCAAAGTAAATTAACAGAATTAATCTTAAGTCTAATTACTAGTTCAGCTGGCAAGGAAGTTGCTGAGAAGGTTACTCCAATAGTAACAAAAGTTGTAGATGCTTTAACTGAGTTTGTTAATGGACTCATTAAACCCTCATCAAGTCAGACTCCAGCAGTAAATGCTTCTGCTCAAACACAAACTGCTAATGCTACTGCAGATATTACAGTTCTGCCTGATGGCAAAGCTGAGACTAAAGCTCCAGAAACACAAACTGCTAACACTGGTGGTGGTGTTATGAACTTTCTCAAAGGTATTTTTGGAGGTGGCGACGCTACAGCTAAAAAAGAAGCAGCTCCTGCTGTTCCAGCCTAAACTACTATAATAGTTACTAGTGAGCATCACTAGCACTACTAAATCTCGCTATGAAGAACTGAAATCCAAGCTTAAGCATTGGAACAAGCTTTACTATCTAGAGAACCGCATTGAAGTGGAAGATCAAGTCTATGATGCGCATATGCAGGAATTGCTGGCGCTTGAGGCGCAGCATCCTGAATTGATCAGTCCTGATAGTCCTTCGCAGGCAGTAGGTGCGCTGCAAGAAGAAACTGACTCGCGCGGGCTGGCTAAGGTCACGCATGCAGTGCCGCTTGCTAGTCTTGCTAATGCTTTCGGGGAAGAAGATATACGCGATTGGGAAGAGAGAATTAATCGCATCATCGGTGCTGAGACTCCGCGCACTTATGTTTTTGAACTTAAGATAGATGGACTAAGTATTGCGATAGATTACTTAGATGCTAAGCTCGCGCGTGCAGCTACTCGTGGTGATGGTCGCATAGGTGAGGATGTCACGGCGAATATCTCTACTATTAAATCTCTGCCGCCGCAAGTCTCGCTCACTGAGCCCTTCTCATTGCGCGGTGAAGTTTATATGACCAAGCAAGCCTTCAGACAGGTGAACGAAGAGCAAGCACTGAGTGGTGATAAGCTCTATGCCAATCCGCGCAACACCGCTTCAGGCTCACTCAGGCAGCTGGATGCAGCGGTTACGGCGAAGCGGAATTTGAGTATATTAGTTTATGGGATTCTTCGCTACGCTCAGAATGACGGTG
>JAYVUR010000069.1:0-1611 GCA_043787715.1 Candidatus Melainabacteria bacterium | reverse complement strand
CTATGGCACTTAGAGATATCCCACTTGGTGAGGTTGTTCATAATATCGAACTTACTCCCGGACGTGGCGGACAGATGGTTCGCAGTGCTGGACTTAGTGCACAGCTATTAGCTAAAGAAGGTGATTACGCGACTTTAAGAATGCCATCAGGTGAGATGCGCAAGGTTCTTCTCGACTGCTTCGCTACTATTGGTGAGCTTGGCAACGCAGATATCAAGAACATAGTGCTTGGTAAAGCTGGTCGCAGTCGTCACAGAGGTATTAAGCCTACTGTTCGTGGTTCTGCGATGAACCCAGTAGATCACCCGCATGGTGGTGGAGAAGGTAAATGTCCTATTGGTGGTATTCCTAAGAGCCCAACTGGTAAGCGTCAAGGCCTTAAGACCCGTAAACGTAACAAGGGTTCTAATCGTTTGATTATTACAAGTCGTAAAGGAACAAAAGTAGCAGGTATATAAGATGGCAAGATCATTCAAAAAAGGTCCATATGTTCACGAGTCTCTTTGGAAAAAAGTCAAAGAAGTAAAAGAGAAAGGCGAGCGTAGAGTTATCAAGACTTGGAAGAGAGCTTCAATGATACTTCCAGAGTTTGTTGGACTTACTATCGCTGTTCACAATGGTCGTAAGTTCGTGCCAGTGTATTGCACTGAGTCTATGGTTGGTCATAGATTGGGTGAGTTCGCAGCGACTCGTACTTTTAAGGGTCACTCTGGTGCTAAGAAGGCGGCAACCCCGGGAGCAGCTCCTGCACCAGCGGCAGCAGCACCGGCAAAAAAATAAGGTAGTTAATGATGGCAACTGAAAGCAAAGAAAAATTAAAAACATCAACCGCACAGCGAGGCTTCGTCAGACAGACAGCACGTAAGATGCGTCGTACTGCTAACCTGGTGCGCAAAATGAAAGCTGGCGAAGCGGTTACCAGCTTGAAATTTATGCCATATGCGGCAGCAGAGCCAGTGCGTAAGCTGATCGAAAGTGCCATTGCGAATGCAACTACTAATCATGGTTTCGCTAACGGTGAAGAATTATACATTTCACAAATTTGTGTTGATGATGGTCCAGTGTTCAAACGTTGGCGAGCAGCTTCACGCGGTAGAGCAGCATCAATACTTAAGCGTACTTCTAGGTTATTAGTAGTGCTTAGCGAACTTAAGCCAGCAGATTATGCGCGTCATATAGCGGCGACATCACCGCGCAACCGTAAAAATTCCAGAAAGGGAGATAAATAAATTCCATGGGTCAAAAAGTATCACCACGCGCAAATAGACTAGGGATAATCGATACATCCGATTCGATTTACTATTCAGCGTTCCGTTCAGGTCAATTAGCTTCTCTTCTGCAAGAAGATACTCTTATCCGCAAGATGCTTAAGCGCAAACTTAAGAACGCGGGTCTTAGTAAAATTATTATTCAGCGTAAGCCGGGTCAAATCCAAGTAAGTTTAGTTACTGCTAGACCAGGTCTTATTCTTGGTAAGGGTGGTGAGGGTGTAGATCAATTACGCAAGGAGCTTACTGCTCTTATGGGTAGGTCTGATTTGTCTCTTGTTATTAATGTATTTGAAGTTAATAAGATTGATATCGATGCAAACCTCGTTGCTGAGTCTATTTG
>JAYVUR010000068.1:0-8118 GCA_043787715.1 Candidatus Melainabacteria bacterium | reverse complement strand
CAAGAAGACTAAGAGTCCGCCCATATCTGCAACGAAACTAGCTATCTTATAAAAAGTCCCTTGGAAGAAATATATCCCCATATGCGAGTGTTCTTGCACCGCAATAATATCGGTGACCAGCCACAACGCAATAAAGCCAAAAAGTACTGCAGCGTGGGCAAGCCCGGGAATTTGTTTTTGGCGAATCTTCGCTTGTGCAAGACCGTAGTGCAGCATGTCTCTTAAACGCTCAAGAGGTTTATCGGTACGGTTATCGTTTTTGATAGCTTTACCTGCAGCAATGCGCTTAATTTTCTGGTACATGCCATAGAAGAAAATCGCCAGCGCCACAAAAGCAAGAGTGTAAAAAATCACCTTAGCGTAAGGCGAATGGTGAATATTCCACCACAGCTCTCTAGTCTCTAAAACCTCTGATTGTATAAGTGGCGCGCTTTCGCTCGCAGCACTAACTAATAGCTGTGTGTCAGCATCCATAAAATCCAATATACCCCGAAATAGGTGATTCTACCTAGCACCTGTCATTGCGAGGAGCGAAGCGACCAAGCAATCCATCTTGCGTCGCAATGACATCAAAATAAGCATCAAATCTACCACATAACATACTTTATATCTAAGCAGGCTTCAGCTATGAAAAAACGGGACTTAAATAATTTTCTAATCAGACTCAAAAAAAACATTGAGTATTTTAAACAACACGGTGAATTTGGGCTGATGGCTGAGGAGTTTCCCGCTACTGATAATTCTAATCAGCAAGCTATCACCGAAATCCAAAACACCGTCGCACGCATGCGCAGTAATATTTCTATCACCGAAAGCAGGAACGCTAGTTTCTTTTTTGATTTTGGTGACCTTACTTAATTGTGCAGCAAGCTGCTGCACAAAGTTAAAATGCGTCTCATTTTCACCTTTATGCCGCTTTCTTCCATGTTGTTTTAGGAATTAATTTTTGCTCTTTGCAGTTTTTTAAATATTCATTTAAAAGAGTTTGATAGGGGATATCTAGGCTCTCAGATAGATTTTTAAAATACTCGACAACATCTACATCGAGCCTAATCGTGATGCTTTTTTTAAGCCTGCTTGCATATGGGTTCGGCTTTAGTTTCATTTTTTTTATATCGTATTCTTTTCGCATAATATTCTCCTATAATTCTTCAAAGTCTCTTCTTTCTTTAGTGTTGGCTTTACGAGCGCTTATGATATGTATAACCTCATCATTTTCTTTGTAAAGATGAACGACAAACAACAATAAATTGCCTTGACTATAGCCGATTAAGATGTACCTATCTTCATCTTTAAAATGATCTGGATCTGCAGTAATCTTCGCTAAGGGATCGTAAAATACCGTCTTAGCTTCTTCAAAAGAAACCTTATGCTTCTTGAGATTGGCCTTTGCCTTTTGCTTATCCCAGCTAAAATCCATTTTCTTAGTATGTACAAAGTATTTTTAAAGTCATACGCTGTACATACAGCTATTATACCCAACTTCTAGTGGTTTTAAACAAATATTTAAATATCCGCATAAACATGCGTCTCCGCCCTCGCGCCCGGGTGAGTAACAGCACCTTCAGAAGCTGGACCTACTAGCTGCGCGTATTTCCAGAGAGTACCAGACTGAAAATCATTCTTGCGCGGCTGCCACTTGGCGCGGCGGCGGCTAAGCTCGTCATCACTAAGCGCGACATCAAGAGTGCCTGCCATCGCATCAATAGTAATGATGTCGCCATCTTCAAGCAAGCCTATAGGTCCAGCAACAGCAGCTTCAGGACCCACATGCCCTATGCAAAAACCACGAGTGCCACCAGAAAATCTTCCATCAGTTATAAGCGCAACTTTTTCGCCGTTGCCTTGACCATAGATAGCCGCGGTGGTGGAGAGCATTTCACGCATACCGGGTCCGCCCTTAGGACCTTCGTAGCGAATTACTATCACATCACCTTCTTTATACTTTTGTTTCTCAACAGCATGGAAGGCATCTTCTTCACAATCAAAAACCCGCGCAGGTCCGACATGCTTAAGTGATTTGAGTCCTGCGATTTTTACTATCGCGCCTTCAGGTGCTAGATTACCTTCTAGAGTCACCACACCACCAGTCGTTGAGATGGGATTTGCGCAACGATAAATTATGTCTTGAACGCCGCTTGGGAACTTAGTTTCAGCGCAATTCTGCGCGATGGTCTTACCATTCACCGTAATGCAATCACCATGGATATAACCAGAATCTAAGAGTTCCTTAATCACCACTTGAATACCACCAGCTTCATATAAATCTTTCGCGACATATTTGCCGCCGGGTTTTAGGTTCGTTATATAAGGAGTGCGCCTAAAAATCTTGCCGACATCATCCATGTTGAACTTGATGCCAGCTTCATTAGCTATCGCAGGTAAATGCAGAGCAGCATTAGTAGAACCGCCAGTAGCTGCAACAATAGTCGCAGCGTTCTCGAGTGCCTTCAATGTCACAATATCGCGCGGACGAATATTCATGGCGAGTGCCTGCATCACCGCTTCACCACTAGCGCGCGCTTGCACGTATCTATCATCGTAAGGAGCTGGCGGGCCAGAACTGCCCGGTAGAGCCAGTCCTATCGCCTCGCTCACGCAAGCCATAGTATTAGCCGTGAACTGTCCGCCACAAGCACCAGATGACGGGCAAGCGACTTCAGTGATCTCCTTGAGTTCAGCTTCAGTCATCATGCCAGCGTCGTGTTTGCCGACTGCTTCAAAAACATCAACAATAGTTACATCTTGTCCGTGATAATTCCCGGGAAGAATACTACCACCATACATAAACACCGATGGCACATTCAGTCTCACCATCGCCATCATCAAACCCGGCAGTGACTTATCACAGCCAGCCAGTCCCACAATTGCATCGTAACAATGCCCGCGCACACTCAGCTCGACAGAATCAGCAATCACATCACGCGAAACAAGAGATGACTTCATGCCCTGATGCCCCATCGCAATACCATCAGTGACGGTTATAGTATGCACGCCAAACGGCACACCTCCGGCAGCCTTGACTCCTTCCTTCACTACTATCGCTTGCTTCGGTAAATCAATATTGCAAGGTGCAGATTCGTTGCCCGTATCCACCACACAGACCAGTGGTCTTCTCTCCACCTCACCGCCAATACCCTCGGGGTGCGCGTCGGTCTTAAGATTCTTGAGCATGGTCAAGCGCCCCTGACAGCCATGTACAGTAGTGACAAACCTACTAGGCAATGAGTTTTTATCGAAAAATATCTCTTCGGGCATGGAAGAGTATTGTAGCAACTCTGTATTTCAGCTTTTTCTTGCAAGTTTTGCAAAGATCTCGTCCAATCGCTCCTGTTCATTTATTGCGAAATGATGGTATTCATGCAATCTGTTTAAAAGCTTTGTTTGCAATGTTTCTTCACGTTTAAAACCATATTTAGAGCCTAATAAAACTTGCAGCGCCTTACAAGCTTCTACTCCTTGGATTATGACTTGTCCACCAAGCTTAGTTTCATAACCAAGTTCCCCCTTTAAGCGACAAGCAATACCAACAACAAAATCCTTCAGATCAATAATCCCAATCTCTTCTCCTCTGTTTCTTACGCTGAAGTAGTTAGGTTGTTTTTCAGCAACTGAGTATAGTGGGGAAGTGATTTCCGCTACCAGACTACTATGAGCTGGGGTAGTACGCACCGTTGAACCACATAACTCAGGTACCCTATTAACTAATGCATCAAAAAAATCTGTAGCTCCCATAATAATAAAGTTATAACTTAGTTGTAATGTCTAGTTAGGCGACCTGCTGGGCTTTCCCTAGAAACAATCCGTACTGGAGCTAATTCTGGGGCTTTAAGTAAAGCCTCTGTTCGGGAAACCCAACGAGCCAATCTTTGAAAAAGTACTGAAACGATATTCATAAAGATAATATTAACAGGCTTGGCAAGATATGTCAAGCGGGATTATACAAATTCTTGAAGTCTTCTAAGAATAACCTCTGGTATAGCAAAATTATGGTTTTTGGTTAAATGTTCGATTAACTCATCCAACCGCAATCCACCATCTTTGCCGGTTCTTTTGTTTGCTCTAAAACTCGACGTCGTCGGGTCTTTAAATAATTGAACTGAAAGAAACTTCTGAGCAGACCCCGAAAGGTAAATTGTCCCGACAACCTGTCCGGCAGCGTTTCTAAAGTTATAAGAGTTGGGAGAGCTTTGTTCTAAACTTTTAACAGTATTGCCATCATTATAATCAGAAACAACATGAATAGCAGTAGGTCTGGATGCCCCTATGGGTGCTGGCGCGGTAGCAGCCGGCCTCCTAAATCCAAAATTTCTAAACAACATAGCCAATAGGCCGGGAGCTTGAGTTTGACCACTAGTTCGTGCTAATCCACCCATATTTCAAAATAATACCCGCATCACCCCAGCTTTGTCAAGCTTTTCTTAACAATAGCAAAAATGTGACTTACGTCACATTTTTGCGCTCTCAACCACGAGTGCAAGGTCCAACATTTACAGAGGAGATTGCTACAGAAGACAGAGGGATCCTTCGCTGCGCTCAGGATGACGGAGGTTTGCGCTCAGGGTGACAGGGTCTAAGGCTAAAATCAAATAGTCCATGCCCAGTTTCCTCGAGCGAGCCCAAGAAAAAATCATAGTCTTCGACGGGGCTATGGGCACTAGTCTTTTTGAATACAACTTGGAGGCTGAAGATTATGGTGGACCTGAGTATGAAGGTTGCCCGGAGCAGCTCAATTTCACTAAACCAGAAATCATCAAAGCTATTCACGCAAGATTTTTTGAGGCGGGAGCGGATATAGTCGAGACCAACAGCTTCGGTGCTAGCACTATTACGCTCGATGAATTCGGGCTCGGTGCTAAGACTTATGAGATCGCGAAGCGCGCAGCCGAGCTCGCGCGCGGAGTCGCTGATAAATATACGAATAAATATGTCGCGGGCTCTATAGGTCCCGGCACTAAATTAGTTTCGCTAGGCAATATTGGTTTCGACGCCCTGCGCGATTCATATATCCCGCAGATTCGCGGACTTATAGATGGCGGCGCTGACATGCTACTAATAGAAACCTGCCAAGACCCTTTGCAAATCAAAGCCGCTATTAATGCAGCTTTCGCGGTGTTTCGTGAAATAGAAACTGCGACGCAAAATCTTAGTGATGATGAACTACTTAAGAAATATCCGCGCGCTGTTCTTTATGCGCGCGACTCGCGCCACCCACCGCGCACTGGACTGAGTACGCGTCTTCGCTATCCAATTAGCGTGCAAGTTACAGTGGAGACTACTGGCACCATGCTAGTTGGTACTGATATTGCTGCGGCGCTCACTACCATCTCTGCCTATCCAGTAGATATAGTGGGGATGAACTGTGCTACTGGACCCAAGGAGATGTTAAGTCACATCCAACATCTCTCCCAGAACAGTCCTTTTATGCTTAGCTGTTTGCCTAACGCGGGAATTCCCGAGAATAGGGGCGGGCATGCACACTTCCCTCTAGGTCCAGAAGAAGTTAGTTCTGAACTGCAAAACTTCGTCACTAAGCATGGAGTAAATATAGTAGGTGGTTGCTGCGGCACCACTGCTGAGCATATTCGGCATATCGCAAGTGCGGTGGACAAGCTGCCACAACGCAATCGCCAAGCGCAGTCTAGTCCTGTCATCCTGAGCGCAGCGAAGGACCCCCATGCTACTACTAAGGGATCCTTCGCGCTACGCGCTCAGGATGACGTTCGCAATGACGATCCGCAGAATTCCGTCTCCAGCCTCTACTCATCTGTCCCAATGATCACCGAACCGCGCCCACTAATAGTCGGCGAGCGCACCAACGCTAACGGCAGTAAGTTATTCAAAGACTTACTAGCCAAGGAAGATTTCGAGGCGATGGTAGAACTCGCTAAAGAACAAGTCGAAGAAGGCGCACATGTACTCGATGTCTGCACCGCTTATGTCGGGCGCAATGAAATTAGCGACATGACTGAACTTATACGCAGACTAAATACAGCAGTGAATATTCCGCTGATGATAGATAGCACCGAGTATGAAGTGCTTGAAGCATCATTGAAGCTAGTTTCAGGCAAAGCCATCATAAATTCAGTGAACCTTGAAGATGGCGAGGAGCGCGTTGCTCAGATAGCAGCGCTAGCGAATCAATACGGCGCTGCACTTGTAGTGCTCACTATAGAAGAGACTGGCATGGCGAAGAGCTTCGAGCGCAAGGTCGAAGTGGCAGAACAGCTCTATGACTTGCTTGCAAATAAGCATGGTGTCGATCCGCGCAATCTTATCTACGACACTCTCACTTTCACTCTGGGTTCAGGCGAAGAAGAGATGCGCGATGCTGGGCGCAATACTATAGATGCGATTCGCGAGATTAAACGCCGCCATCCTGAAGTGAAAACCATATTAGGTTTGAGTAATATTTCTTTCGGACTAGACCAAAAACTAAGAGTGCCACTAAATTCAGTGTTCCAGTATGAAGCGATTCAAGTTGGACTTGATATGTCAATTTGCAACGCCAAGAAAATTCTGCCACTAAGCAAAATAGACCCAAAGGTGTTGAAGCTTTGCCAAGACCTGATCTATGATAGACGTGAGTATAATGGCGAAGAATGTTCTTACGACCCTCTGATGGCTTTGCTCGCTTGTATCGAAGATATCAAGCTTGATGAAAGCGCTAAGAAGGATAACTATGCTGGCATGGAGCTTGAGCAAATACTAAGTCAGCGTATCATTGATGGCTACAAGATAGGCATAGAGGCTGATCTTGAGAAGGCACTAGCCAAGGGACACAAGCCGCTGGATGTCATCAATAAATTCCTTATGGATGGCATGAAAGTTGTCGGCGTGCGCTTCGGTGCTGGTGAGATGCAGCTACCTTTCGTGCTGCAATCTGCTACCACTATGAAAGCCGCTGTCGCTTACCTCGAACAGTTCATGGATAAATCTGGCGCTAGTTCGAGTCGCGGTTCTATTGTGCTAGCTACCGTCAAGGGCGACGTGCATGATATTGGCAAGAATCTTGTCGACATTATTCTTAGCAATAACGGTTTCACTGTTTATAACCTTGGTGTTAAGCAGCCTATCGAAGATATACTCCGTGCAGTCGAGCAGCATAAACCTGATGTCATCGGCATGTCAGGGCTACTAGTGAAATCCACTCTCATCATGAAACAGAACCTTGAACTCTTAAATGAGCGCGGCTACACTATTCCAGTGATACTGGGCGGTGCAGCACTGACACGCAGGTTCGTCGAGGAGGATTGCGCCAGTGTCTATAAGGGCACGGTCTTCTATGGTTTCGATGCTTTTACTGACCTTGCTCTTATGGAGAAGATCGCTAACGGCACCGATCTTGAAACAGTGAAACAAGAATTCTACAAAACTCGCCCACGCAAATACGCCAGCGAAACGACTGAAGGCACCGAGCAACAAGCTTACGAAACAGTAGGTGAGATGAATGCTGATGAAGCTCTCTTGACTTTTACAAGTTCAGTTTCTACTGTGCCGCCTATGCGCGAGATCCCGCAGCCACCATTCTGGGGCGATCAACTTATTCAGCCTGATGAAATTAGTCTTGATGAAGTCTGGAACTACTTTAATACTGAAGCGCTAATTATCGGTCAATGGCGCATGGCTAAAGGCAAAATGTCAGATGCTGATTACGCTCACCAACGCCAGGAGATAATATATCCCAAGCTTGCCGCCCTTAAGAAACACGCCAAGGATAACAAATGGATAAGACCTAGGATAAGTTATGGATATTATCCCTGTGCTGTTGATGCGGTTAACCCAAACCAATTAAATATTTTTGCGCACAGCACACGTCATTCTGAGCGAAGCGTCATCCTGAGCGAAGCGAAGGACCCCCATGCCGCCACTCATCATCTAATCTTCCCGCGCCAACCTCAAGGCGAACACCTCTGCCTCACTGATTATTTCCGCACTGATGCTAAGCAAAACCTAGTACCTTTCCAAGTAGTAAGTATCGGTGATGAAGCCGCTACTTACGTGCAGGGCTTATATAATTCTGGCGCGTTTGATGACTACCTCTTCGCTTACGGGCTTGCCGTCGAGACCACCGAGGCGCTTGCAGAATATGCGCACGCACATATTCGCCGCGAACTG
>JAYVUR010000067.1:0-9891 GCA_043787715.1 Candidatus Melainabacteria bacterium | reverse complement strand
GAACGACTGGTGGGGGACAAATCACCAGTCGTTCAAACTTTTATTATAGCAGAAATATATCCTGCTTCGCTATTACATAGCTGCAAACAATCCGACTTGAACGCCGAAATCATTTGAATCGCCAGTAAGACCGATTGGGAAACCAAATCTTAGTTGATAAGCATTGTTATCACCGAAGTTATTAACCCAACCTGGAACTAATCTTAGATCAGTGCCGATATTATTATTGAATACAGAAGTACCAAGTATTCCAAGAGTTGGATTAACTATAGTACCAGTATCCCAAACTAGCTCATTCCAATAGATGAATGAATTTTGAACTTCACCAGCAGAAGGCACGTCGAATCTATATGCCCAGTCGCCATATGCGCTCAAACCACCACCTAAGTTAGCTGATAGTTCAAGACCAGTCTGGAAGCCATAAGCATTAGCACCAGCTGTAGGTCTGTATGCATTAGCCACCATTGAAGTATCGTGGATTAATGCGAAATGTTGATTAATGTAAGCAGTTACTGCGTAATCTTTTTCATTGATTAGAGCAGCTTCTAAAGTAAGGCCTAAATTACCAAAACCAAAAGCACCTGTTTCTGTTTGGACGCCACCAGTCTCAGTTCCTCTCGAACCAAGAGCTATGGCTGTATTCAAACCCACTCTTGTTGGGATTGAAGTGTTGAAGCTCTTACGAATATCAATTCTTGGTAGCTCCATTGTACTGTTGCGGAAATCAGTTCCGCCGACAGATGAGTGGTCACGGAAATAGTTGTAATCAACTTTCACTTGCCAATCTCTATCTGTATCGATGTAAGCGCTTTGTACGTTTACTGGTTGGATAGCTGTTGCAGATGCTATACCAGCAGTAAGTATCAACGACGCTGTTGCCATTAATAACTTTCTCATTCTTTGGTTTCTCCTATATTATTGAACCAATTTCTCGCCTTTTACAGTGCCTTGCGGCTAGACGAGAAGCTGGTTACTAACTAACCAGCTTATATAGTCTCATAAGTTTGGATTTTTGTACAAAGTTCAAGCAAATTTTGCGTAAAAAAAATCTAATCTTACTAGGGAACTTTTGGCTATTAACAGGCATTCTCAGCTTTTTAGGGGATCTAGATAAACCCCTGACTCCTACAAAAAACCGATATATATACATACAGGCTAAGGGCATGAAAGCCTTACGGGGATTATTTCGGATCCTACTATATGAACGAGCAATTCGACTATCAAGCCGCTCTTAAGACTCTGCGCAAATTACTTGCAGGGGCCCGCAACGCTTCTGAGCAAGGTAAATATGCTGCACTAGAACGTATTATTCAGGGTGCCGAAAAAATCAGCGATAGGCTTCTAAGCACTCAAGACAAAACTGAAATCGCAGAAGCTATTATGGCTAAACAAACGCTTAATAGAGAGTTTGTCGATGGCTTTAAAAACATGGCTAAGCAGCAGCATGAGTACATCAAGGTGCTGGGCGAAATAGTAAGTTAGAGCACGTCATTGACGATGTTTGCGGTCATCTACCGAATGGTCATCCAGGCAATTTGCAAAGATCTGAAACTGCATATCAACAACTTCTATATTATATTTCTTAGCAATAAGCTCACCAAGCCTATTAATCTCCTCATCCTCAAACTCAATAGTCTTATTACAGTTTAAGCAAATAATATGGTGATGTGGGTCGGCATTAGGATCTAATAACTCGTAATGCTTGTGTGACTCAGCTAGGTCAAGCTCTCTTAGTATGCCCATTTCAACAAGCATCCTTAAAGTACGATAAGTAGTAGCAAGACTAATCTGCTCGCCTTTCTTGGTTAAGATCTCAAAAACATCTTCCGCGCTAAGGTGTTTGTCACCCTTATCTTGGAATATGCGCATAATCAACTCGCGCTGCGGGGTTACTCTAAAACCCTTACTCCTAAGCCCTTTGATCATCTCTTCGGTTTTATCTGATGGAAACGCTGGTTGCATTTAATATATCATAACATTTATTCAGCAGTTCTGCGCTACTTATATCCCAAACACAGCCAGCATAGCCATTCTTAATCTGACTACAGTGCTTCTGTTCGTTACCTTTGTTTTTGAAGCTGGGGTTACAAGCACAAGAATTAGATCGCAAGACTAAAGCCTGCGGTGAATGTGGACCAGTGCGCAGCTCACTAGTAACAGTGTAGATAGATATAGTAGCTAAACCTAAAGCAGATGCTATATGCAAAATACCAGTATCAGCAGCAAGCACCATGCGAGCAGAACTCAGTACCGGGATAAGTTCAGTTAGTGAAGTTTTACCGACAAGATTCACTAAACGTTGCTCAGGACTTTTAGTAAGCGGCTGTCCGCGGCGCTTAGCCTCAGATTCAAGTGCTTTAGCTTCAGCGGTAAGTGCGATAAAGAGTTCATGCGACATCGCTTCCTCATCTGGTCCTCCTAATATGCGTATCTCAAGATCGGTCTTGCGCAAAAGCTGCCCAATAACTTGCAACCAATAATCTAGTGGGTAAGCTCGGGTGGGACGAACGTGACCAACACCCGGCACAATACAAATATAATCATGGCTTGGTTTCGTGCCACTTACTTGCAAGCACTTATAATCCAATATTTTAAATATCTCAGCAGTATATTGCTTAGCTAATATCTCCGAGCGCAACTGCGGAAATATAGTTAGCACGAAATTCTCACGTGCACCCACATTAGTATCCTTACGGTAACAACTAAGCTTGCGCGCATGAATATATCTCTGCTGGAAGTACCAAGCCTTCCAAAAACCACTATGCATATAGATGAACTCGTCTACCGGATCTTGATCTAGGCTAAGAATTAGTTCTTTAGATTCTTGCGGGGATTTTTTCGCTACATATATATTGTTGATATAAGGGGCAGCAGATGAAAGCATGCAGCGAAGATCCTCAGTGCCCACCACTAAATCAATGCGACTATTAGGTTCAAGCTTACGCAGTAGCTTAATAGCAGGCAATGTGTGAATAACATCACCAATGGCGCCTATACGATAAATAAGTTTGCGCAAGCATCTTCCCTCTAAAACTATTGTAATGGATTGCTTCGGCGCTTTCGCCCCTCGCAATGACAGCAAGCAAACTAGCTGATAACATAAAACTAGTGGCAAAACGCATCGTCAGCCTTATATCTTTGTGGCTATTAGCTTATCTACCTAGCTGCGCTGCTGGGCTAAGACTAGAACTAGGCGGCGGAACTACTGGCACTGAAACTTCAGTGCAGTTATTAATACTGCTCACCATACTTAGCGTAGCGCCATCTATATTACTAATGACCACCAGCTTCGTCAGAATAGTAATAGTCTTCTCGATACTAAGACAAGCCATGGGCATAGGTCAGCTACCACCTACTCAAGTATTAATCTCGCTAGCAATGATACTCACTTTCCTAATCATGCAACCGACCTTCACGCATATTAACAATGAAGCTATTCAACCTTTTGTGAAAAATCAAATTACTCAAGATGTTTTTCTGGATAGAGCTATTAAGCCACTGCGCAAGTTCATGCTCGCTCAAACCAAAGAGACTGAACTTAAAACCGCTCTTAAGCTAGGCAAGATTACTGCTAAACTCAAAAGCCCCGATGAAGTGCCACTACATTTACTTACTTTGGCTTTTATGCTTGGTGAACTGAAAGCTGCATTCCAAATAGGTTTCATGCTGTTCTTACCTTTTGTGATTATAGATTTATTGGTCTCGAGTGCCTTGGTCTCGGTGGGCTTGATGTTCTTGCCACCGACTACGCTATCGCTGCCATTTAAAATTATTCTTTTCGTGCTGGTCGATGGTTGGAATATACTTTGCGAGGGACTAGTCAATAGTTTTCAGGTGGTTAATTAATTATGAGTATGACTTTATTTCTTGAATTAGTTAACAGAGCCCTATTCTTAACAGCGATGCTTTCTTTACCTATACTTATCCCCGGACTAGTCGCCGGTATCGCCATTAGCTTATTTCAAGCAGTTACTCAAATCAGCGAACAGACGCTGACCTTCGTACCTAAGTTATTTATTCTAATTATTAGCTTCCTTATCTTCGGTGCTTGGTTAAGTCAAATCATGGTGGATTACACCCATGAACTTATTATGCGTATACCAGATATTGTTAATGGTTAAACCGGCAACACCTCAGTCAGCACTCGCTTAGGACCGTGAATAGGATCTTCAAGAACTATAGTCTGCTCGCGGTTAGGACCGACACTAACTATAGTAATAGGAATACCAAGAATCTTCTCTAGGTATTGGACATAGCTAAGAGCACCTTTAGGTAAATCTTCAACGCAACGCGCGTCAGCACTAGATTTACCTTCGTGTTTCCAGCCCATAAGTCCTACATACTCTGGCTGTGCGTACTTAAGGAAATTAGATTCTGGTGGTAGTTCATAGTAAGTCTTACCATTGCGCAGATCTTTATAAGAATTGCAAACATAAATCGCATCAAGACCATCAAGCACATCAAGCTTAGTAAGCGCAAAACAATCGAGTCCATTAATACGAATGGCGTATCTTAGTAAGACCGCATCAAGCCAGCCGACACGGCGCGCTCTACCAGTAGTAGTACCGATCTCTTCCCACGCTGTACCTTCGGCTCTAAGTATCTTAGCGTCCTTACCCGATATCTCAGTAGGGAAAGGTCCTTCACCGACACGAGTGGTGAATGCTTTGGTGATGCCAATTACTCTATCAATAAAATTAGGTCCTATACCAGCACCGATGCAAGCACCGCCAGCGACTGGATTAGAGCTAGTTACATAAGGATAAGTACCATGATCAAGATCGAGTAGCGTGCCTTGAGCACCTTCGAATAATATATTCTTGCGCTTCTTATTCGCTTCCCAAATAATCGCAGCAGTATCGAAGACAAAAGGTCTAAGACGCTGACCATATTCAACATACTCTTGGTAAACAGCATCCACTTCAAGCGGCTCTAGCCCATATAAACGCTCGAGCATAATGTTTTTTTCTGGGATAAGAAACTTGAGCTTCTCAAGTAATTCAGTAGGATCGATTAGATCCTGCATGCGAATACCATTACGTGCAGATTTATCTGCGTAAGTAGGACCTATGCCGCGAGCCGTGGTGCCGATCTTCTTACTACCGCGCATTTCTTCTTGCGCTTTATCGATAATAATGTGATAAGGCAAAGTTACATGCGCTGATGCGCTGATCTGAAGACCACTAATATCTATGCCGCGCTCAGTAAGATGATCCATCTCAGAGAGTATCACCTTAGGATCAATCACAGTACCCGAGCCGATCATACAGACTTTACCTGGATACAAAATCCCAGATGGAATCAAATGAAACTTATACTTCTCGCCATTAGCATTAACAGTATGTCCAGCATTACTGCCGCCCTGATAACGAACTATATAATCTGCGTTCTTGGATAAGAGGTCGACGACCTTAGCCTTACCCTCATCTCCCCACTGCGCACCTACTATTACTACGTTAGCCACAAAGATCTAATATTAGCATTAATAGGTAAGACGCATCGACTTGGCTTAAAAGCTGGTTTTTAGTTGCGTTTTTTAATCTTCAAACGGAAGAATGAGGTTTTTTGGCGCTCATTGAGCTAATCTGTCTAGCATTTCAGAGGAAAAATGACCCCTTTCGTTTTGGCTTGCTATCAGTCATGATAGCTGACTATGAAGAGGGACAATTCAAGCAAATATATATCAGATTTATGCAAGACTATCGGACTGATGTTATGGGCGCCAGTTAGTACTTTGTACTTGCAGTGCTTTATTCTTGCAAACAAGCCAGATGAGTTCTTCAGCTGGAAACTTTGGACGGCTATCATACCGTTTGTCAATGGAGCATTGATAATAATGCTTGGCTACTTCAAACTGTTAAAATTAGAGGAGCAGCAACACGATGAGTGAAGAATTAATTTATTTTCTGAAAATGACGGGGTTTTACCTCTGCCTAGCGGTACCAATAAATCTTGTTGTTTTCTTTCCAGACATAATGAAAAGATTTCAGAAGAAGTAACAAATGCTAAAATGGTCACATAAAAAGAGGTTACGTTGCCATGTATACCATAACTACAAGCAATAAAAGAATAGAAAAACTACTTCAAGAAGAATAAAATCACAAAGGGGACACCGTGTACATAAAAACCAACAGCGTAGTATTAGCTGGACTTAAAGCTAATTTAGTAACCGTAGAAATAGATGTATCCAAAGGCTTGCCAGCCTTCGCCATAGTAGGACTAGCTTCTAAATCAGTCAGTGAAGCGCGTGAACGAGTAACCGTAGCGCTTAATACTAGCGGCTATGAAGTGCCGCCCAAGCGCATACTAGTAAATCTCAGCCCAGCTCATATCAAGAAGGAGGGCGTACATCTAGATCTGCCAATAGCAGCAGCGCTAATCACTGCACTTGGCTATATGAAAATCAACCCTGAGTTACTTGAAGAGATTTGTTTTCTTGGCGAACTGTCTCTAACTGGTGAGCTGAGACCAGTGGTGGGGTTATTGCCGATGGCTATAGAAACTAAACAACGTGAGCTGCGCTATCTTATCGTTGCTCGCGGCAACGAAGCTGAGGCCGCACTGGTACTCTCTGAAAACAGTAAGACCGAGGTTTTAGCGATAAATAATTTAGTAGAGCTAAAAGAACTTTGTGAATCATTGCAAGAAATATATTATTCCCAAAAAACTGCAATAAATAACTCAGTGGACAGCATTAGATCACTAGAGCGTTTCAAGGTGAAGCGCAAAGAAACGAATCTCGTGGCTCCACCAGCCAAAACCAGTTTCTCAGAAGTGATAGGGCAAGCTGAAGCCAAGCGCGGACTAGAAATCGCAGCAGCCGGCAAGCATCATCTACTAATGATAGGTCCGCCCGGTTGCGGCAAATCTATGCTGGCTAAACGTTTTATTAATCTGATGCCAGCACTGAGTTTCGAGGAGGCGCTGGAACTGAGTAAAATCTATAGTATCAGTGGTTACCTCAAGAACAATCAAGGATTAATACAAGAACGTCCTCTTCGCTCACCTCATCACAGCACCACGGCTACTGCTCTTATTGGTGGCGGCGTGCCGATACGCCCCGGCGAAGTCAGTCTTGCCCATAATGGCGTGCTGTTCTTAGATGAGCTTACTGAATTCGATCGTTATGTCATAGAACTACTAAGACAAATACTAGAAGACAAAGAAGTAAGCCTTAGTCGCGGTATGCACTCTTGTGATTATCCAGCTAATTTTACTCTGATTGCTGCTTGCAATCCCTGTCCCTGCGGCTATCTTGGGGATACTGAACGTGAGTGCAAGGATAGTCCTCTTCAAGTTGCACGCTACATCTCTAAACTCTCTGGCCCATTCCTTGATCGCATCGATATTCATCTGGAACTAAGTAGGTTGAACCGCGAAGAAATAGAAGCTATTGGTTCTGATGTCGACACTAATATCGATATGCAAATGCGCAAACACGTTAACGAAGCACAGCAATTCGCAGCGAGTATTAGCAATATGCGTGAACAACTAAAACTCAACAAAGAAAGCAAAGACTTCCTAAGTGAAGCCAGTCATCAACTAAAACTCTCAGCAAGATCCTACACTAAGCTAATTAATATTGCTCGCACTATCGCGAACCTAGCGCAACAAGAAACTATCTCACTTGAACATATCGCAGAAGCCTTGCAATACCGGTCGGTGAGCTTGCAGCAGCATGGGCAAGGGAAATATAGCCGCGTTTAACGGGGTATAATCTGAGTAACGGCGCAATGGCTGTCATCCTGAGCGAAGCGAAGGATAGCAATAATGAGCCCGGCGGCTCGTTATTGCGCTATCAACCACGAGTGCAGCGTTTAAGCACCACCAGTTTACAATGAACGACCGACTCACTAAACCTGTAACTTTAAAACAAATCTACCGCGAACTTGTCAGCGGTCTAGATGGTAGCGAAGCTGAACTTGAAGCAAAAATTATTATCGAGCACGTCCTTAAAATTAGCCCAGCAGAAATCATCGCAAACCCCGAGATGCAACTTACGCGTAATCAAGTACAGAAGATACTTGAAGTAAGAGACTTACGTAACAAAAAACGCGTACCGCTAGCTTACATACTAGAAGAGGCTCCCTTCATGAACCTAAAGTTGTTTGTGAATCGTGATGTATTAATCCCGCGCCCTGAAACTGAACTACTAGTAGAGCAGGTCCTAGAAGAGATCAAACACCGTAAAATCCATCACCCTGTTCTATTAGATCTTTGCACTGGTTCTGGCTGTATTGCTATCGCGCTTAAGCTGGCTCTACCTTTCGCGAAAGTTTATGCTAGTGATATATCCACTGGTGCGCTTAATGTGGCTGCTATTAATGCACGCAGATATGAAGCTGATATCACCTTCGTTCACGGTGACTACTTAGATCCTTTCGTTAATGAAGCTAGCCTCAAGTCACCAATCGCAACTCCTATTATAGAGGGCTTAGCGCCTTACTTCGATGTCATAGTATCTAACCCGCCTTATGTTAGCGCTAAAGATTACGAGAATCTCGCTCCTGAACTTAAACACGAACCTAAACATGCTTTAGTTGGTTTTCCTTATGAGCAAATCAAGGATCAAGCTCTAGGGTTGCGCTCTAGCATTACACTGAAGGGTGAGGCACCTGGGGCTTTATTGAAACCGGGTGGTTTTATGGCATTCGAGTTCGGGCAAGGGCAGGCTGAAAAAATGCTAGAGATTTTTGCTGGTGGGCGGGTTTATAGAGATTATGCGGGGATTGAGCGGATGCTAATTACTAAATAAACAAGCCGCACTAAAACAATGGTCAAACTTATCTTTGAATAAGTCACGGCTACCACCAGTAGCTATAGTCACTGCGTTCTTAGTTACGGCGCAAGCTGAGTTAAGCCAAGCATCTATCATGCCTTGATGCGCAAGGAGAGTGCCGTTAAGGATGGCTTCGTTAGTAGTATTGCCCAAGTTTAGATTTTGCACTCGTGATTGAATTCGCAAGTCCGTGACGTCAGTCACGTCTATGCTAGGCAATTCAGCACAATTACCAAGCGTCTTCAGGCTAGCCAAAAAACCAAGTGCTATATAGCCGCCCAGTAATTCACCCGCAGCCGAGCAAACCGTCATAGTAGTAGCAGTACCAAAATCAAAAATAATAATATCTCTAGCTGGGTGGCGGGCGCGCGCAGCATCAAGCTTAGCTATACGGTCAGCGCCGATGCCTGCATAGATTTTAGTTATCTTAGAATCTTTAACCGGGTCATAAACTTGCAGCTGCGGCTTGGCGATACCTTGCTTCTCTGCCCAGATAATAAAGTTATCCTGTTCTATATTATTCTTAGCAGGGACGGTGCTGATGATTAAGGCTTCTAATGGATTGCTTCGCCCTGCGGGCTCGCAATGACGCGATTGACCAAGCTCATCAAGAGACAAAAACTCCCGCCCAGCACAGTAGTACTTAACAGATGTGTTACCTATATCTATAATTAATTGCATGGACTTTATCCAAAGTATTTATGGGGTTTTGTTTCGACCTAACACTGCGATGCAAGAGCTTAGCTATGAGTATAACGCAGGCCTGTTAACCAAGGCTGCCGCGGTGTTCATACTCACCGAAATCATCGCCAGCCAAATGTCACTGCCGCTGATGTTCGATTCGCTACTCTACACCTTAGTAGTAGCCAGCCTGATTAGCCTTACGGTGCTAGTCTTCAGAAAACGCGAAGAAATTAAATTCTGGAAATTACTATCTCTCTTAATATTCGCCAACTTACCTTATATCTTCTTAGGTCCGATTAATATCATTGGTCTAAATTCTTCTAACCTCGCTAGCGTGCTTGAATTAGTGATTATGATTTGGTCGTTCAGCTTGGGCGTGACTGCTGTATCTATTGCTTGTGAAATCAGACGCAGCAAAGTGATACTAC
>JAYVUR010000066.1:0-12551 GCA_043787715.1 Candidatus Melainabacteria bacterium | reverse complement strand
AATAAAAGCATTAAATCTAAACAACTTAGAGCTTCTCTTGATGATGAGTATTTAGAAAAAGTCCTACAGTTATGCTAATTCTTCATGCGCTAGCCTTGCCTCATATTGAGCCCGAAGAGCCTCTAAGCGCTGCTTCATGGTTTTGGTGATGTCCATATTATAATTATAGTGAAATTTTCACGGTTTTTTGCATAAAAAGCGTGAATTTAGGTCAAAAATAGGGTACTTTTCACGGTTTTTTCATAAAAAAGCGTGAATTTAGGTTAAGCGGAGCATAGGGATCCTTCGCTTCGCTCAGGATGACAGGCACTGCACTCGCAATGACGTTTAGTGCAACGCTGCGCGCAATTGTTCCAACACCCGCTTATCTAATAACTCACAAGCATGTTTGCAAGCGTTGCGGATGGCTTCAGAGTTAGAACTGCCATGAGATATAAGCGATACATGATTAAGCCCGCCAAGTAGGGAGCCGCCATAGCAATTAGGGTCGAATTGATTTTTGATGCGCGCGACTGAACCATTTAACTTCAAGAGCAAGGCAGCTAATATACCAAGCGGACTTTTGAATTCGGCTTTGAAACTTTCTGACATCATCTTCAAGCCACCTTCAAGCGCTTTGAGATGAACATTACCGATGAAGCCATCGCAGACAGCTACATCACAAACATCTCTTATTATAGTTTTGCCTTCAACATTACCTACGAAGTTCAGACCAGCCTGAGCACTGAGTAGTTCATGCGCTCGTTTGTAAACAGCAGGACCCTTGCCCGGTTCTTCGCCAATATTAAGTAGTCCGATGCGTGCGTTAACCTTGCCTAGAAGTATCTCAGCGAGTGCTTTACCAAGGATAGCGTTCTGCACTATCTGCTCTGCTGTCGCTTCTATATTAGAGCCAGCGTCTATCAGTAGGACTTTGCCGCCACCAACCATCGGTAGAGTAGTAGCGATACAGGGCCTCTCAAAACCTTCCATGCGTTTAAGCTCGAACAGCGATGCTACTGTAGCGACTCCAGTATTGCCGGCAGCGATAACTGCGTCAGCTTGACCTTCAGCGACAAGAGTATTAGCGCGCACCACGCTAGCGTTGCGGCTAGATCTCACCGCGCGCGCCGGGTTCTTCTCGTCCATGGTGATTTCATCTGGGGCGTGATAAATCTCAACGCTTTCTGGATTAGCATCCAAGAAATTTTTAATTTTGGAATTCTTACGCAGTTTATCAATTACAGCGCAGATCTTATGCTCATCACCAGTCAGCAAGACCGTTACGCCGAAATCCATAGCACCGAGAATGGCGCCGTGAACGATCTCATCGGGAGCATGATCACCACCCATCGCATCTATTGCAATTCTCCACTTGGGTTTAGCGTGTGAGTGATTGTGATTACAGCAGTGGTCGCTCATATTCTAGTAATGGATTGCTTCGTCGCCGTC
Organism: Candidatus Melainabacteria bacterium; assembly: GCA_043787715.1. GTDB lineage: Bacteria > Cyanobacteriota > Vampirovibrionia > LMEP-6097 > LMEP-6097 > CAYUFH01. The sequence continues at coordinate 11,120 of JAYVUR010000066.1, read as the reverse complement.
ATTGTTAGCTGCGTAGCAGCGTAACGATCCCCGTGCTACGACTAAGGGATCCTTCGCTACGCTCAGGATGACAAAAGTATTATTTAGGTGACTCACTTACTCTAATTCCTCGAATGGTTCATCATCTAGTGGTAGCTCTTGTTGAATCCCACCAGCAGCAACAGCAGCAGCTTGCCGATCAGATTCTCTCATCACCTCTTCGTCATCATCAGGATTAACCATTGGATTGACTGACACCACTTCATCGCCATCATCGATATTCTGCACGCGAACTCCAGTAGCCATGCGACCTTGATGCGGGATATCGTTAACCTTCTGGCGTACTATTACACCATTAGAAGTAGCGATCATAAATTCTTCCTTCTGAGTTACAGCGCGAATCGCAGCAAGCTTACTCTTAGGAGTTTTGAACTTGGTACCGATGAGACCCAAGCCACCACGTCCTTGAACACGGAACTCAGAGATCTTAACGCGCTTACCGAAACCATCATTAGTAACAAGTAGTAGATTAATCTCTTCGCTTGAATCTACTATATCGAAGCCAACCAGCTTGTCGCCTTCACGCATAGTGATCGCTTTAACACCTCTAGCAGCTCTGCCCATAGGACGCACTTCGTCTTCACTATAACGAATTACCATACCATCAGCAGTACCGAGAATAAGAGTCTTAGAGCCATCAGAAATACGCACCCAACCAAGTGAATCACCCTTATCAAGATTAATAGCGATAATGCCAGATTTGCGCACTTGCTCAAACTCACTCAGAGTGGTCTTCTTGATAGTGCCATCAAGAGTAAGCATGCTTAAATAGATACCATCAGAGAAGTCACGTGCTGGAATAACCGCGGTCACCACTTCATTAGCTTTAAGTGGGATAAGGTTCACGAGCGCTTGCCCCTTGTGCTGGCGGCTGCCCTCCACCACGTCATAGACCTTCGCGCTATAGACTACACCCTTGTCGGTAAAGAATAGAAGAGTGTCGTGCATAGAAGTCACGAAGAAATGCTGCAAATCATCTTCTTCACGAGTCTTAATACCACCCTTGCCGCGAGTAGCTCTGCGCTGACGCTCGAAGGTGATCAGTGGAATACGCTTAACATAGTTCTGGCGAGTAATAAATACAGCCATCTTCTCATCAGCGATAAGATCTTCAGCTGATAATTCTTCATGACCTTTAGCGCTGAGCTTCGTCTTACGCTCATCACCATATTTCTCAATGATTTCATTAGATTGCTCTTTAACAACTTCAAGCATAAGCTTGCGACTGGCAAGCAGTTTATTCAGCTCCTTGATTAGCTTAATGAGGTCTTTGTGCTCCTTCTCGATCTTCTCGCGCTCAAGACCAGTTAGGCGTCTTAATTGCATCTCGAGGATTGCATTAGCTTGAATTTCAGTTAGCTTGAATTTTTTAATTAAGCCTTCACGAGCATCTTCTGTCGATTTAGCTTTCTTGATAAGAGCGATCACCGCATCGATATCATCAAGAGCGATTAATAGACCTTGTAATATATGGTCGCGCTCTTCAGCCTTGCGCAAATCGAACTGAGCCTTGCGTGTAATCACTTCAACTCTAAATTCAACAAACTCCTTAAGTATGCTCATTAGAGTGAGCTGTCTTGGCTTACCTTTCACTAAAGCTACAGTGTTGATAGAGAAATTCTGCTGTAACGGAGTGTACTTGAGAATATTATTCAGTACCACTTGCGGGTTAGCATCACGCTTAAGTTTCAATACTATGCGCATACCTTCACGATTAGACTCATCATTAGCGTCAGCAATACCGGTAAGCTTCTCATCGCGAACCAGATCAGCAACTTTGGTGATAAAAGCCTCAGGACCCACTAAGTAAGGCAGTTCCGTAATAACAATCGCCATAGCAGTAGATTTACTACGACCCAATTCTTCTATAGTGAAAGTACCTTTCTGAGTAACAGAACCCTTACCGGTACTAAATGCATCTTCAATACCCTTCTTGCCGATAATAGTACAGCCTGATGGGAAATCTGGACCCTTGATGATTTTCATCATGTCTTTGATTTCAATCTCAGGATTATCGACGAAGGCAATAACACCTTTCATTACTTCTGTTAGATTATGCGGCGGAATATTAGTCGCCATGCCAACCGCAATACCAGTACTACCGTTAACCAATAGACCAGGAACACGAGAAGGAAGTACTTTAGGTTCTTTAAGTGAACCATCGAAGTTATCCTGAAAATCTACAGTCTCAGAATCAATGTCAGAAATAATATCTCCTGAAATCTTATCCAAACGCGCCTCTGTATATCGCATGGCTGCCGGACCATCATCAAGGCTACCGAAGTTACCATGACCATCGATAAGTGTGTAGCGCGAACTAAATGGCTGAGCTAAGCGCACCAAGGTGTCATATACAGCTGTATCACCATGCGGGTGATATTTACCAAGCACCTCTCCAACGATACGAGCGCATTTCTTGAAGGGCTTGTCGCTGTACATGCCCATATCGTGCATCGCGAAGAGTATGCGTCTATGCACTGGCTTCAAGCCATCACGCACATCTGGTAGCGCGCGGCTAACTATAACTGACATAGCGTAGTCGATGAAGCTCTTCTTCATCTCTTCACGTATATCGATATCGATAATATTACCGCCTGATCTAAATAAATCTTCTGCCATTGTATAAGTGCCTAGAATATAGGCCTAGTCCTTATTCTAGCATAGCAAAAACGTGACTGACGTCACGGACTTGCGAACTCAACCACAAGTGCAAAATGTTAATGCCGCGAACAAAAAAAAACCAGAGCTTTCACTCTGGCTTTTCATCTCAGAATACTGACTTCAGTAATTATTTAGCTTTAACAGCTTCTTTGAACTGCTTACCAGCAGAGAATGCCGGCACATTAGATGCAGCGATTTTCATCTCAGCACCAGTTTGTGGGTTTCTACCAGTTCTTGCTTTTCTGTGACGTTTTTCAAACGTTCCAAAACCTGCAAACGTAACTTTCTCACCTTTAGAAACTTGCTTGGTTACTATCTCAATTAGCGTTGATATCACTTCATCAACTTGCTTTTGAGTTAGACCTGTCTCTTCAGATAGTTTTGCAATTACTTCACCTTTGTTCATTACGGTCGATCTCCTTTGTTATTTCGCGTTAGGGTTGTAAATGCCTGTGAACACTGACATTTACGCCTCTACCTAGTGAAAGTACTATAGTTATCCAAGTCTTTACAAGGGTTTAGCATTAAAAAATGCTCATATTGCTATAATATAAGCTTAGAAAACCCGCTATACAAAAGGATTTTGCGGCGTTTCGTTATTACACAATACCTAATGGAGAATATTGAACCTCTACAGAAACCTAATAATACCAAGACTCCGCTGCCAGTGAAGACTAGTTTTATTCCCACCACCGATCTGCTTAAACTAACTAATTTCGATTCTAAGCAACTGGGTGATGCTTTGCGTTTACTCTCTAGCGAACTTGGTATCAGCGCCTCAGCAGCGCGCAAAATTCTATACAAAATGGCTTCGTCCGGCAAGATTGCTAGCTTCGCTGACCTCAAAGCTTTTATGTCGGAGCAAAGTCCTATAGCTCGTCCCTTGCAAGCTCCTGATCGTTTTCAGCGAACTTCTCAAGTGGTAGACCAGCAGAATGCAGTCGCTAACCGCAACTCGGCAAATATATTTAGAGCCGGCTTACGAATCGATATGCCTCAAGCGCCTAGTAATTTTACGGCGGCACAGTCAACCGACAACACAAGCCCTGAGCAACTACCAGTGGAGAGGCAAATACTATCGCAGCTAGTAACCAGTCCAAAAGCCTTCGCTAGCTGGCTAGTAAATAATAGAGCAGCTTTCGCAAGCCTGCAGACCAATCCTCGAGTCACTTACCTGCTTACTGCATTAGCTAACCCCAATCTGCAAATGTCACCACTCATGCTCGCTGAACTGGCTAAGCTTCTAGCCGTCTTAGCTAAACTCAAGCTCGGCAACTCTGCCAGCGAAACGCTCGATGAAGTTGCGACTGATGATAAAGAGCAAGAAATACTACTTGAAGAGAATGATCGTGGTCATAATGTCGTAGACGGAGTGCGCAATGCTATTAGCACCAAAGCTGTAACTCCGCTTAAAGATTTCTTGCTGGAAGCTGAGCGCTTCGCTGAAGAAGAAATCGCTAATCTCTGGTCACTTACCCTCAAAAAGGAAAAAGCTGTAGAACAAGAAGTGCTATCGCGTTTTGATAAATTAAGCAAACAAAGATGAGTGATGAAAGAAACCCAGTCATAGATTATATTAGCCGCTTATTTGCGCCTGAAGATTATTTATTGAATAATGTGCTTGCCGCTCAAGAAGCTGGTGGCGGACCGATGATGAATATAGGTCCAGATCAAGGCAAGCTCTTGTATCTATTTGTTAAATTGACGCGCGCACAGAATGTCTTAGAAGTCGGTAGCTATTATGGTTACAGCAGTATATGGCTAGGACGAGCTGTGCATGAACTGAATCACTCGCGCAAAAGACTCTGTGCTGAAGCAATGCACAAGCTTGAATGTATAGAAGTGGATGCCGCCCAAGCAGAAATAGTACGTAATCATCTGCGCGATGCTGGGCTTGGAGATTGCTCAATAGTGCATACTGGCGGCGGCATAGAAGTGATGGAGAAGTTCATCGAGGAAGGGCGTATTTTTGATGTCATCTTCATTGATGCAGACAAGGGTAATTATTCTAAGTATCTTGATTTATCTAGTCAGCTACTAGAGAGTGGTGGCTTACTGCTAGTCGATAATGTAATTTGGTCTGGCAGAGTGCTTGAGCCTGATGGCGATGCTAATACACGGGCGATAAAAGCTTTCAACGAGAAGCTCTCTCAATCTAAAGATTTTGAATCGGTGATAGCTACAGTACAAGATGGAGTAGCTATAGCAGTGAAACTTTAAGATCGTATTCATCGCAGCCTGTAACCTTGATGCTAATTAGCTCTCCGGGGCAAGGTGCTATCTCAGTAGCTGACATATCAAGATAGAGTTGTCCGTCGATTTCAGGTGCATCACGAAAAGACCTGCCAACCACACGTATCATCGCAGCTGAAGATTTAGCACGCGGCATCTCATCTATGCGCTCGATTAACATTTGCATTTCAGTGCCTATATATGATTTATTACGTTCAAGCGAGATCTTCTGCTGCAAGCGCATTAGCTTGTCGAGGCGCTCTTGCTTAAGAGCTTCAGGCACTTGCTGATCAAGTTCATAAGCTGGAGTACCTTCTTCGCGCGAATAAGCGAAGACACCAACTCTATCGAAACGAGTTTCTTCAATAAAATCATAAAGCTGCTGGAAATCCTCTTCGGTCTCACCGGGAAAACCAACCACGAAGGTGGTGCGCACACAAGCTTCAGGCAACTCGCGGCGAATCAGCTGCACAGTATCGCGCACAGTATCGGGGCGGCGCATACGTCTGAGCACCGCTGCTGAAGCGTGTTGCAGAGGTATATCTATATATTTCATGATATTAGGGTGCTTGCGCATCACTGCGAGCATCTCAGTATCAAGCTCAGTCGGGTAAGCGTACATCACACGCACCCAAGCTGCACCGCTCTGGCTAGCGACAGCGTCTAATAAATCTGCAAGTGCCCTGCGTTTATAAATATCAGTACCATAGGCAGTACTGTCCTGCGACACTAGTACTATTTCTTTAGCGCCACCAGCAACTAGTTTCTTGGCTTCATCAACTATATCTTCTATAGTGCGCGAATTCATATCACCACGAAGATACGGAATAATACAAAACGCACATCTATGATCACAGCCTTCAGCAATCTTGAGATACATGCTAGGACCAATCTGGGTGCGGATCCTAGGGGTATTAGCATTAGCAACAGCTTGAGGCTTAGAATCGACTTTAATAATTTTGGAATCACGCCCTTCATTAAGATTACGAGTTACCTCACGCACCACCTCTAGAATATCAGCGACGTTACCAGTACCAACTATCGCTTGTGCTTCAGGCAATTCTTCGAATAGGTCGCCTTTATAACGTTGCGCCATACAACCGGTGATGATAAGTTTTTGTCCAGCGTCAGCAAGCTCAGTTAAAGTATCTATGCTCTCATTAGTACTACCTTCAATGAAGGTGCAAGTATTCACAAGAGATAAGTCAGCCTTAGTGTGATCAGCGGTGATAGGGTAACCAGCCGCATGGAGAATACCAATAAGGTTCTCAGTATCGACAAGATTCTTGGGGCAGCCTAGAGTGCTGACGCCGATGGTAGGTAGTTTTTTGGCGGATTTGACTGCCATAAAGCAGTAAATTATATTAACATATGCCAACTATATTATTATTATAATATCCAGCAGTTCCCGTTTTGACCAAATCCCTTGACTAGCAAGGCTTTTTAGCAATAAGTAATACTTAGAAAAGATTAAGAAGCGAAGCCCAGAGCGAGCAATACATATTTAAGGTCTGGCCAAATTGCTTAATTTAGACTAAGTTCGTAGTACTTGGCACTTGTAACAACAAAAGAAAAAATACAACTATGCAAAATAATTTTTCAACGATATTCGGTGTCAAGCACATGCCCTCTGATACTCAAATGCGAACTATTGTAGATAAAGTTGAAACAACTCATTTACAAGACAGTCTTACTAAAACTCTAAAATTAGCTGAAGAAGCAGGTCTGATTGATAATTACAGGTATCTAGATGATAATCTAATCATTTCAATTGATGGAACTTGTTTCTTTTTTTGTTCTAACTCTATTAAACGATATGCCTTTAAATCAAACACATCATGTTAAAAAATCAAGGCTATCATTTTGAGCATAATTTTGGTCACGGCACGCAGAGTTATTCAGAAGTTATTTCGTTAGTATTCCGTTTGCTTCTTGGTCAGCATTATTGAGTTTTGCAGTAGACAACATACCTACTGGATGAATAAGGTATCCATACTCTTAGACCTCTCCAGGAGAGGTTAACTTTGTGTGTCAAAAAATAGATTGGTTCTTTAAAATACCCTGAAAATTGTCCAAACCGATACTGTTAGCCTGTTGCCATGCCTTTTGTTACTCAAAGCGGGATTACTGTTCGAAGTCCCACCCGAACTATTATCCCAACACAGATAACCCCACCGCAGACCCGGAACATAAACCAAATCTAAACATCATATAGTCTATCGAGCTTGCTGCTTAGGACAGTCCTTGGCGGCACGGCTAATCAAAGGAGATAAATATGAGAATTACAGCGCTTATACTTGCAGTAATGATCGCGGCAATGGCGCCAGCATCAGCTTGCAAACTAGACCCTATCATTAAACCCATTAAGAGTTTAGTTGGTATAGCAGTCGGTGCGCCGGTTGGTGCAGTTGCTGGTTTAGTTCGCGGAGCTACAGCTAAGGGGGTGGATTACTCAAAAAGCTTCCCGGATGAACTAGGCGGCGGTACTATCGGTACTGTACTTGGCACTCCAACTGGTTTTGCGACTGGTGTAGTTACTGGTGGTGTTACTGGGCTACTCAATGGACTTCTCACTGGAATTCGCGAAGGTGCTTCTGATCCTTTATCTAAAGGCAGCATGAGCATCACTGGTAATTTCATTGATTACGATCCATACGATTTCGATTAAGTTCTGAGGGTTCCATCGCGTACCCTATTAGCCTAATTGGCCCAAGCCCCTGATTCAATGCTGAGTTGGGGGCTTTTCTTTGGTGCTATAATCACTACAAATGACCCTAGACGATAAAGTAAAAATCTTAACGGATGGGAACGGACACCAAGTTGTTCAGATGGATATTGACGTCTATGAAGCAATCAAAACATATATCGAAGATCAAGGTTTATTGGAATTAATGATGGAAAGCGATATGAGTGACACCTTAAACCCTGAAGAAGCAAAAGCTTATTACAATAGTTTGCCTAAACATCCTTGAAAGTACAACACAAAAGGGACTTCTTAAAAGGGATTAGTCATATCTCCAGTGCTGCACGCAAACCTATAGAAGAGTTTATTTTCGAGCTACTACCCAAACTAGATTCAATACAAGAAATTAGAAATCTCAAAAAACTTCAAGGCACTAAAAATTCTTATCGCATAAGATTCGGCAGCTATAGAGTAGGTCTAAGAATTGATGGTGACTTAGTAACCGTGGTAGCAGTGGATCACCGCAGTACCTTTTACCGCAACTTCCCTTAACCCACCCGTGATACAATTTACCCTCTGTCATTGCGCGAGGAGCGCGCTGGCGAAGCAATCCACGAATGGATCGCCACGCCCCTTCGGGGCTCGCGATGACGATGACCAAAAGATGACCAAGCAAATAGAAATCTACGACACCACCCTGCGCGACGGCGCCCAGATGCGCGGCATATCTTTTAGCGTCGCAGATAAGCTTAAGGTGCTTAATACCCTCGATGAGCTGGGGGTGGCTTACGTTGAAGGTGGCTGGCCGGGTGCCAACCCTAAGGATGTGGATTTTTTCGAAGAGGTTAAGAAGCTTAAACTCAAAAACACTCTATTAACTGCTTTCGGTAGTACTCGCAGAGCTAATGCTAAGGCTGAAGAAGATACTATACTTGCGGCTTTATTAAGAGCAGACACTCCGGTGGTCTGCATCGTCTCCAAGAGTAGCGCCCGCCAAATCGAACGCACGCTCAATACTAGTCTTGAAAACAATCTCTTGATGCTAAGCGATAGCGTTGAATATCTGCGCTCTAAAGCTAAACGCGTTTTCGTTGATGCCGAGCATTTTTTCGATGGTTATAAGGATAATCCAGAATACTCGCATAAATTTATTGAAGCAGCGATTAAAGCTAAAGCTGAATATATGGTGCTCTGCGACACTAATGGCGGCTCCTTGCCGCATTATGTGCGCGAAGTCACAGCCGCCCTAGTCAAGCAATACGGCTCAGCGATTAAGTTCGGCATACATGTGCATAATGATAGCGACCTTGCTGTTGCTAATAGCCTAGAGGCGGTGCTTGCTGGTGCCACTCAAGTACAAGGCACTATTAATGGCTACGGTGAGCGTTGCGGCAATGCGAACCTAATATCGGTTATCGCCAACTTGCAACTTAAATACGAGGGCTACAACTGCGTGCCTGAGCAAGGTCTAGCGAAGCTCACTGATATTTCCAAACGTGTAGCTGAAATCGCCAATATGAATCATAGTAATTATCAACCTTTTAGCGGGGCTTCGGCTTTCACTCATAAGGGTGGCTTGCACGCAAGTGCCATGCAGCGTGATGGCAGTAGCTACGAACATATCAACCCGCGTGATGTCGGTAATATCACTAAGATTATAGTTTCAGAGCAATCTGGTGTGAGTAATATACTTGACTGGATGTCAGCACGCGGCATAGAGCTGCTGGGTGACGCTGAAACCCAGAAGGAGAGCGCCAAAGACATACTTAATCGTATTAAAGAACTTGAGCACGCTGGCTATACTTACGAGAACGCCAGTGCCAGTCTAGAGATTATGATTCGTAAGTATCTTGCTGAATTATACGCGCATGATGCGCTGCCGTTTGAACCTTATCCAAGTTATTTCGAACTCACTGATAGCGATATCATCATTAGTCATATCGAGAACACCGCTGCCAAGATCACTCTTAAAGTCGGCGGGCAAGAAGTGACTATGACCACCAGCACCACTGAAGGTCCAGCGCACGCGCTAGATACCGCTCTAAGACGGGCGCTAAGTGAATACTACCCAGCTATTCATAATTTCCATCTAACCGATTACAAGGTGCGTATCTTGGATAGCCATCTTGGTACGGCGGCGGTAACCAAGGTGCAGGTTAGCACTGGGTTTGATCCCAAAGTTAAATTAACCAAATCGATTCCGTTCGAAAATCGTTCAGATGCAAGGCTTGCGAGCCCTGAGCAAGCGGAGTTGATTAAAACATCAATGAGCATTGCGAAGGGCGAGCGTAACGCAGCAGCTGGCGATTTGCGGACGGAATCGTGGGATACTATTGGCGTGAGTCAGAATATAATCAAGGCAAGCTGGGACGCCATCGTCGATAGTATAGAATATGGTTTATACGTGCAGAATGTAAAACCCATAAGTCATGCTAAGTCAAGGTCAATTAACTGAATTAAGAAGTTTTCTCAATCGCTTGCAAGGTAGAGAAGTACGAGTAGAAATCAGCTCACGTATTAATATCGCGATGCGCATGTCATTTGCTACCACAGTACATAGTAGTAATGATAGCTACAGCTTCGTTAGTAATAGTGGTGAGATAAGTATTTTCTTCGATCCGATGGAGACTGAAGCGTTTAGTAGTGATGCGACTTCAATTACATTAATGTACGGCGATAACCTAATGACTATACGCCACGCGCGCAAACGCTAAGATGGCAGAACCGAGACTTAATCGCGAAGATCATATAGCTAGGCGTAGCGGCGATAACAGCTGGCTTGACGATTTGCAGCAACATCTTAGTGAGATGCGCGGTCGTATAATAACAATATTATTATCACTGGGACTGGCTTCAATAGTGGCTTTCAACTACTCAGAGCCATTAATTATAATATTACAAAAACTCGCCCCAGCAGGTTCTAGTTTCATACAACTTAAACCGGGCGAAGTGTTTTTCGCTTCACTTAAAGTATCAGTAGTCGCGGCACTATTACTTTCGATGCCAGTGATCTTGCAGCAAATAGCAGGCTTTATCAAACCCGGACTTAAAACCGAAGAAGCGCGCGCAATCATGCCGGTGTTTTGGCTATCACCATTATTTTTCTATCTCGGAGTAATCTTCGCGTACTACTTAGTCTTGCCACCACTGCTTGGATTTCTTTTTGGTTTTAACTCAAACATAGTAGAGAGTAGATATGGACTAGAGGGCTATTTAGATCTTGCCATCTCTATGCTAATTATCTGCGGTGCAGTATTAAGCGCTTCCAGTCGACGCGTCCCGGTGTCGAAGTCGAATGGCTTGATAAGAAGGGGCCGGAGTTCGGCCCGTTCTACCAGACGCAGCTCACCGCCGGCACGCCGCCGGACGTGATCAACACGCAAGGCGCGTTGGGCCTGGAATATGCGGCGCAGGGGGCATTGATGGACCTGACACCGCTGTTTTCGAAGGAGGCCGCGACCAAGGCGCGCTACGACCCCAACTATCTCGGCAACTGGGTATACGA
>JAYVUR010000065.1:0-6541 GCA_043787715.1 Candidatus Melainabacteria bacterium | reverse complement strand
TCCGGTATTACACCACCCCATTTTTTATGTTTTTCTATTTGCGAAACTACTATGCTAGAGATTAGTTCACGGCCGTCCCGCACTACCGCGGCGGCGGTCTCATCGCAACTTGTTTCAATGCCGAGAATCAACATTCAATGTAAAATATAGCTGATGAGTAAAATCAAAGCAGTAATACTAGATAAGGACGGCGTTTTTGTTGATTTTCATAAGCTGTGGCTGCGAGTGATAGCATATCGTGCTCAATTAATCGCTGAGACTGCTACTGGTTCTTGGGATAGATTCCATGTATTGCGCACAGCTTGTATTAGAGCGATGGGCGTCGATGAGGAAGAAGAGACTATTGATGCTTATGCGCCATGTTCTATGCCTGCTGCTGATGTTAAGCTCGCACTTAAAGTCGCTACTTATATCACTGTAAACACCTGGGATCCGGCTTTTAGTTTTAAACAAGCGTCTGATATTGTCGAGCAGTGTTTTGCTGACACTATAGTGCAATTAGATTTCTCTGAGATGGTGGAGAGCATACCAGGCTCTATTGAGAAGATTAATGAAATAGATGAAGCTGGATTTAAGATTGCAGTGTTAAGCTCTGATTCTAGTTCTAATATTAAGATTGCTCTTGAAAAATTCAAGATCAAATCCAAGATCTCAGCTTTACAGGGTGATCATCTCAAGACCCCAGAATTATATGCAGCTCTTTGTAAAAAACTGCAAGTAGAACCTGCTGATACGGTGATGATTTCTGATGCACCGCGTGATCTTGAAATTGCTCGAGCTGCTGGTGCTAAGACTATAGGAGTGCTCACGGGCGTAGTGCCCAAAGAGAACATTGGGCTCTTGAAGGTAGTCGCTGACGAGGTTCTAGGCTCGCTTGCTGATCTTAATGTCTCTAAACTTAGTGGCGACAAAACAAAAAAGGCAAAGACCTAGTGATTGTAATGTACACAGATGGAGCTTGCCGTGGCAATCCGGGTCAATCTTCTATTGGTGTTGTTTTCTATGATGAACAAGCGGAGATAGCTACTCTCTCTGAAGCTATTGGTATAACCACTAATAATATTGCTGAATACACTGCACTTATTAGAGGTTTGCAGTACGCACTTAAGCAAGGTTATACTGAACTCTCTGTTAAAGCAGATAGTGAACTTATGATCAAACAGCTTAAGGGTGAGTATAAGGTCAGGAACGAAGGACTTAAACCTTTATTTGCTGAGGCGCGCAAGCTGGCAGCTCAGTTTAAGTCTGTAACTTACAGCCATGTGATGCGCGAGCAGAATAAGCGGGCGGATCAGTTGGCGAATCGTGCGCTGGACTCTTAGCCCCGAAGCCCGATTAGGGCATAGGCTTGCCATAGTTGCGGTAATACTCCGCTTGTTGTTCGTAGTTAGGATATTTCATACCAAATGCTTGCGGCATTGGTGACATATGAATCAAATTAGGATCTTGAGTTAATGGATTGTTAGGATCTTGTGCGTTATACATTTGTGTAGGATACTCAGCAAATTCTGGTAGTGCTGTAGCATTAGCATCATAGACTGCACGCTGTTTCTTCGCTTCGCGCAGCTCGAGTGCCATACCACCTATATGTGGAAGTGAGCCGAGCGCGTAAGCAGTGGGCACGCCGGCAGAATCGAAAGTGCCGGGATAATTAAATGGTGTAACTGTATCTATTGGGAAGAAACTCAAAAATTGAAATATTGTGTCCTTACGGCTCGGTACTTGTTTTTCGCGGTTATAACCCCAACCGGGAGATAGTTTCGCGGTGTTGGCTTTGCTTGAAGGTGGAGAATAGTTGCGATATGGATCACTGCGTCCGCCAGTGTTATAGCCCACTTGATGCCAATCAGGGGTAGGACTAATGGCATCGGCTGCTGGTCTTCGTATGTTTGAACCAAGGCTGGTATCATAAGGATATGCGTAACTTGCTGGACTAGTACCTAGATCCCTAAGGAAAGTCCCATCCTTGTAATAGAGAGCTGTATAACCGCTTGGGTGTCTGACTATAACTTTATCTGCATCGCTTTGATCTATATAACGCTGCCATTGTGGTGAGAACTCTACTTCTACTACATTAAGTTCACCCATGCTTTGCCGTACTGCTGGGCTGAGTTGGTTGTAACCCATACCTACTACTAGTAGAGTTTCTTTTTTGGTTTTTTCTTCTTCAGCTTGAGTAGATGCAAAGCTCAAGACTAGTGTTAGCACCAGTAAATAATATTTGGCCTTAGTCATCAGTTTAGCCATCAATTGAATCCCAATAATCTTGCGGCACTACCGAAGAAATTAGTTAATCCCATAAAGAATAACGGCATAATTAAGAGAAACACTATAGAGCCGACCCCGGGTTTAATAGTGAAGCTGATCTGGAAGGCGTTTATCTGCGGCGCAGCGCGGGATATTAGCCCCAGCACTATATCTAAGACCATAATAGTAAGTACTATTGGGCTAACTATTATAAAACCCATGGAGATGATATCACCTACTAGGTGAACTATCCGAAGAGTATCAATGCTAAAAGTTGGCGTATAAATATCGACTGAACCGAAGCTTTTGTGTAGTGATTCGATAAGACGTTCTGGTCCGTGTACCCAGAAGAAAACTACGATAGCAAGCATGGACATAAACTTACCCATAATAGTAGTTTGCGCTCCGGAGTGTGGATCGAAGGTCTGTGCTGAGGAGAAACCCATTGAAGAGTCCATCATTTCACCGCCCGCTACTACAGTCTCGAACATAAGTTTGGCGACAAAACCAATTAATAAACCCAAGATGATATTAATTAATATTGCCCAAGGGAGGTAATAACCAGCGCTAGGTGGTCTTGGTAGTTCTATACTTGCCATTAATATCATCGTTAAAAAAATCCCAAACCCGATGCGGCTTAATGTCGAAATATTTTTATGTCCAAATACTGGTGCTTCATGCAAGAAGGCTATAACTCTCACTAATACTAGGCTTGCAGCTATTATCCATTCGGAGTGTGAGCTCAGCGCCTCTTGCCTAAAAAATCCTGCCAGTAGCTCCATGCTAACTACTCAGCTTTTGCTGCTCCTTGTTGTTCCTTGATTGAAGATTGTATACGAGCTAATGCTGCACGCGCACGCGCACGACTAGCATCGACTTCAGTGTTCTGTGTTGCATCTGCTCTTATAATTGGTGCTTCCGGGACTTCTTCTGCTACTACTGGAGCTGGTTTTGCTGGAGTAGGTCTTGTCGGAGCTGGTCGAGGAGCTACTCTTGTTGCTGGTATTGTGGTTTTTGCAGCTACCGGTGCGGTTGCGGGTTTCGCCGCTTCTTGTCTTGCTGCAGGGCGTGCTGTTTGTGTTACGGGCGTAGTAGCTTTAGGCTGTTGTGTTGCAGCTCTTGTGCTTGGCGCTGTGGACCGAGTTGTTTGCGTTTGTGTTGTTGGTCGCTTAGCTTCTGGTTCAGCTATTGCTTCAGTTTCTGCTTCAGGGCTTTCTGGAGCTAGAGTTTGCATCACAGCTTCCTTGATACCACTTGGTGGTCTGGTGAGATAGTTGATTTGTGGTAGCTTATCAACATTAGGCTCAGGCAATACTTCCACTATATCTGGCTCTGCAGTTGCAGCACCGGCTTCTTTAGCGGCATTAGAAGCACCGCTGCCAGTAGCTGGAGCAGTTTCAGCTAGCTCTTCTGGTGAGAATAATGGATGATCTGTTTCTTCATCCTTGAGTGGTTGTTTGAATAATTTTTTAGGAGGCAGTGGATGCGAAGACAGAGTGGGCACCAAGTTAAAAGCTCTACTTATAGTTTGGCTGGTATATTGCTTCAAGTATTGGAACATGTAGAACCCAAATACTATAAGTGCTAAGAAGACACCAAGTATCTTCACTGCTGAACCAAGTGTTTGTTCTTGCACTTGTGTAGCTGCTTGAATAATACCTATTATTAATCCCAATGCAGCAGCAAGTAAGACCATAGGTCCTGATATGAAGAGCACGGTAAAAATACCGTCTCTAATTGCTTGAGGCATCCAATCCATTATTTAATTGAAGCTCTGAGCAAGACCCTTGATAATCAAATCCCAACCATCTATCGCTACGAAGATCATAATCTTAAACGGCAGCGACACAATAGTTGGCGAGAGCATTATCATACCCAGCGCTAAGAGTATATTAGCAACGATTAGGTCAATCACCAAGAAGGGAATGAAAACTAAAAAGCCAATCTGGAAAGCTTTGCGCATTTCACCAAGTAAATAGGCGGCAGATAGCTCTCTAGTCTTGACATCTACTGGTTTCTTGGGTAATGTCTCGCGGCTAAGCTTGTAGAAGAACTTAAGATCCTTGCTATCCACGTTACGTAGCATATGTTGCTTCAAGGGTTCATAGGTGCGAGATAGAGCTTCAGGCAGTTTGATTTGATTGTGGGCAAGTGGTGCTATCGCGTTCTTGCTGATTTGATCTATCTCTGGTCCTAGTACATAAGTAGTGAGTACTAAGGCTAGTCCGATTAGAACCATGTTGGGCGGCGAGTTCTGAGTACCTAGCGCCTGCCTGATTAGCGACATCACCATGATGATGCGCAAGAATGGCGTCATCGACACCACGATAATAGGAATAAAACTCAATAAGAATAATAGGCCTACGATTTGTAAGCTCGGTTCTAAATCAGGAAGTAGTCTACTAAGATCTTCCATCTCGGGCGTTTTCTATCAACGCTTATAGATTTATGCACAGAAATGGGTTGGGAGCTGCTAGTTTTAAGATAAGAGGTGGATTGTTTGCCAAGCTTTACTGGTTTCACTAGGCTTAATGCAGCTTAATACTTAGCACACTAGATCTAGGATATTTATGTTGGCTAGAATGCGGCCATAGACCTTCTGGATGTTGCACTGACAAGAATAAAGTTTTGCCATCTTCACTAAACCAAGGTCCAGTAAGTTCAGCACCAATAGGTGCTGAAGCGAAGCGTCGAGGAATACCAGCATCAGCTCCGCTTAGTGCAATAACATAGAGACTATTATTACCATAATTAGTTTTGCCGCGCGCTGAGAGTAGAGCAGTTGAAGTGTCAGTGGTCACCCAGAGATTACCCTTGCCATCGAAGGCTAAATTATCAGGTGAGAAGAACCCCAGATCATCACTACCAATAACGAAATTGTTATAGCTGAATTTGACTGCTTCATGATCACCACCATCTTCAATGATACGAATAATAGAGCCAAGAGTATTAGCGCGGCTAAGATTTCTTGTTAAAGATATATAGATGGAACCATCATGAGGATTGACTTCTAGG
This sequence comes from Candidatus Melainabacteria bacterium, assembly GCA_043787715.1. GTDB lineage: Bacteria > Cyanobacteriota > Vampirovibrionia > LMEP-6097 > LMEP-6097 > CAYUFH01. The sequence goes on along the minus strand of JAYVUR010000065.1, from coordinate 1,279 downwards.
TCTTCGGGTCTATCAAGCTTACTAGCGTCTAAGAGCTTGGCAGCATCGCGGGTGTGGATAAACATATCAGAATCACTCTTGAATCGTTTGGCAATGCGCTTATCGTTCATGCTTAGAGGTAGCCACTCACCAATACCCGTTTCAGACGGATCAAGCGAAGGACTAGTGGTATTTCCAGTCTGGGCATTATAAATGCGCGCCACATAAAGTTGACCTTCGGAGAGTAAATTACTAAAACCATTTACTATTTCACTGTATTCATAGAGTTTGATTTTACTATGTGGCTTAGTGAAGCTGCGGCTGGATACGAATTTATATATATGTTCGTTCTCTTTGTCATCACCCATGTAGACCACAACCTTACCGGTGCGCGAAATAGTAATAGCAGCATTCTCATGAGCAAAACGCCCTAGTTGACTGTGTTTGCGCGGTGTGGATTTATGGTCATAAGGGTTGATTTCTGTAACCCAGCCGTAGTGTTTAGTCTTAAAATTAGGCCATTTGTATTTTGTTTTGAAGTCATCGTAATTCTCTTCACAAGTAAGTACTGTACCCCACGGTGTGCGTCCACCACCACAATTCGCTAATGTGCCATAGCTACGTTCGCGAAAACTCACTGGACCTGTGAACTCGACCGGAGTATTAGCGTCGATACGCCTGTTCATGCTTTCATCGTTGTAATCATAAATCCACTCGCCTTCAGCATTGCGTTTGATTTTGATTATAGAACCACCGACACTGCGTTTCTGTTCTTCTATCTCAGGGATATATTTAGGATCTATAGATTCGTGATTCACCCACAATAACGCCTCATCGGATTTTTCGAGTGGGAAAAAACAAGTGAAATCATTATTGAAACCAAAAATCTTATCCGGACCTATGTTATCCTGCCAGCTGCGAATTATTCTATAGTTATAGCCGTGCGGCAGCAGTAACTCGTCTCTAGTACTGGGTCCTAGCGCTTCGAAGCCTAGTTTAGTTTCGCTGTACTCTGCTTGAGGTTTGCGATAATCACAAGCTTCTAGTAAACTTACGCCAACTGAACTTAATCCAAGTAGTTTAAGGAATCTTCTGCGATTAAGCATATAGTTTTTTGTAGATCCAATAATTGGCTAGGACTTTTTTGACATAGTTGCCGCTGCGCACGGAGCGGCGGAAGCCGTCATGCTCGACGGTTAATGTGTAACCGCCGATGGGAAGGTTGGGCAGCGAGAAAAAGCCTGATCCATTGGAGACTGTGTCCGTGCGAGCTTGCGTGGCTGTGTTCACGGCGAGGAGT
>JAYVUR010000064.1:0-1654 GCA_043787715.1 Candidatus Melainabacteria bacterium | reverse complement strand
AAAAGAAGTGCACCATTGTAAACAGTAAAATTTGACTGTACCGTCGCAGCTGCACGAATTAAAACTTCGCCATTCGATTCTTCGATTAAGGCCTTTGCTGGAATTGCATATATAAGTAGCAAGGCCAAAATAAGTCTAGAAAAAATACCAATCATGTTTATTACCTTAATTTAGTCAGGTGGACAAGGTAATAGTATAGAATATCTGTGGCTGATTTATCTAGACGATTTCACTTGATAAAATTAAGTTAATATTAGGTAAATACGTTTAATTACTGACTTGGTAAGTCCTTATCGTTGCATGCCAAGTGACGTTTGTGTCAACAGCACCTGTGACTTGCACTAGAGCATTGGAACCAGAGCCAGTTGTAGTAACTGTCCAGCTAGTAGTACTGTTTTGGGCTGCAGTCGCAACACTAGAACCAATTATAGTGGCAGTACCCGATATATTATTATACTGGCTATAGACCCTAAAGAAACCACCATCTTCTGCTGTACCAGCCGCTCCACCTGTGCGTCTCGCCACAACAGTAATTTCCATACCAACAGTTGTACTTGCGGGTATCGCTACTGTATGGATTGTAGTTACAGTTGCATCTGTTGTGGTAACTCTATTTTGATAAACACTTTCTCTCGGATCATCATTGGTCGCTGTTGACTCCAATCTCTGAATTTCATCACCAACTGTACCTTGGGTAATATGCAATTTAGCTGATGGGCTAGTATTGCTTATGCCTAATCTACTATTAGTATCATCCCAAAAAAAGTTACTATTGTTTTCCGTAAGCCCAGACGCTCCCGCGAACAAGACCGATCCGGTTGTACCAGCATTTATGGTTGCTGCAATCGTTCCAGTAGTAGTCACAGGGCTGCCAGAAGTTATAGTAAGTCCATTATCTCCGCTCATCGCTACGCTTGTTACAGTACCAGAACCAGCAGCAGTTGCCCAAGTCATCACACCAGCTCCATCAGTTTGTAAATATTGACCAGCAGTACCATCATCCGTAGGCAAAGTTAAAGTATAGGTGCCAGCTGCAGAAGCAGGTTGAACAGTTATAGTTCCCGAGGTGTTGCCTTTGATAAGTATATTTCCATTTGCTGTTGAGTCGGCTCCTACACTTAGCGTTGATGTCATAGTCTGAGTTCCAGTAAACGTGTTAGCAGCATCTGTTCTTGCTATCGTTGCTGATGTTGACGGGAATGTCATTGTCGTAGAATCTGTTCCAGCTAAAGTTAAAGTGTTATTAGTTGTTAGTGTTTTATTATCCGCAATCGTTAGCGTTGCCGCTGAAGCTGGAGCTGTGATAGTAACCTTGTTAACTGTTGTTGCAGTTGCTTCTCCCAAAGTAGGTGTTACCAATGTTGGATTTGTTGAATAAACTAAATTTGTCGATGTCGTACCGGTTGTACCTGTCGCTGCACTTAGATAATCAAGCTGAGCTGCTGTACTACTTACTGTTTTACCCGCCCAAGTTACCAACTCTGCATCATAAGCTTGCACATCAGTTCCTATAGCTACTCCTAATGTTGTACGCATATCACTAAATGCAACATCATCTATCAATGCTCGTCCGTTCGCTGTTAAATCTGCTACCGTTGCTGTGCCTGATCCTGTGAAATATGGAAGCTTATTCGCTGCCGAGGTCAATCCTGCT
>JAYVUR010000063.1:0-4799 GCA_043787715.1 Candidatus Melainabacteria bacterium | reverse complement strand
AAACAATTGCTCGGCATGGGTAAGGTCTCTAATACCCTTAATCATAACCAAGACCATGCCTTTATGTTCGCGCCATGAGAGTAATTCGTAGTCATCCTGAGCGCGTAGCGCGAAGGATCCCATTTCTTGAGCGGCAGCATGGGGATCCTTCGTTTCGCGAGGGACAGCAGAAAGGTGACTTACGTCACGTTTCTGCGCTTTAGACGTTGACATAAAATCTTTGCTGCTGCCGTTATGGGGATCCTTCACTTCGTTCAGGATGACATGTAATTGCTTAAAGCCATCAAAAACTCCAATATCATCTACTAGCGGATAGAGCTTAAGCTCACCCTTAATACCATGAAAACCAATAAGTTTAGCTACAACACGACGCACAGTTAACTTATAGCACTTCGAACTTGGCGTTAAGCACGCCATCATCACTATCACTCAAATAAATAGTCTCTAATAAAGTATTAGTCACCTGCAAAAGCAAGGGGCTAGCCTGTCCTCGCTGAGCGAATTGCAGAGACCTAGATTCAGCTAGCCTAAGCACAGAATCCCGCCAATGATAGGCGACATAATCACAAGCGCCACCACTACTACTCAGATCTTCAAGCGCTAGTTCAAGAGCAAGACCCAGTTCGTCGAAGTTCCTATCAGATTTAATTCTAAGCTTGATGCTATCTCTAGTAGCATTATAATCAAGCAGCATATGCATCTTACCGTAATTAAAACTACGCACTGAGATAGACAACTGGCTATTCTCAGCCTGCGGAATACTTAAGGCTGGTAACTTAGGTTTATCGGCTTCTTCATCCTCGCTATCACCCTCATCATCATCAGGCGAATCGTCAAGCAACTCTCTCTCGTCTGCGAAGAACTCATCATCAAGCTCTTCCATCTCATAAGGAAACGGCAATGGCAAGAATAATCTAACTAATGCCTTCAGAAGTTCAGAATCGCCAGACTTAAGCATAGTAAGGATTTCAGCGATATGCTGTTCTTGCAACGGATCCAAATCATGTGAATCAATAATAGACTGCAGAAACTCTGTCAACTGAGCACTATTCAAGCTAGCAATATTCGCATCAAAAGCAAACAACTCCGCCATCGAAACCGAAGTACTGGGCTCTTGCTTATCACTGTTCAAGAGTGTTTTGGCATAAGCATTAATCAAACGCGGATCCTCATCAGGCAAGCGAGCCTCCAGAGCCGTCTTAAGTTTCTCAAGAGTATCTATACGCTCATCACTAATACCCTTGAGCCTACCGGGCAACTGAGTGCGCAGAAATCTAGCTGGAATATCCTTAGAGCGTCCCGTCTTAGGGTTAGCATTAGGAGCGGGTTTCTTGGGCTTAGAGCTTGCAGTATCAGTATTAGGCTTGCGGTTCTGTAACTGTGCAGCTAGAACAGGATTGCGCGCAAGCACCTGCTGATCGATCTTGATGTCCTTATTAGAACTAGTCTTGGGCTCCAGCTTAGTCTCTTGCTTCACTGGGGGCTTACGCTCAGAACTAATAAGCTCAGGAATATCATGCCCAGCAAGAGCCGGCTGATCAGCTTGCGCTCTTATAGACTCAGCAGGCTTAGCGTAGATTTGATTCTGCTTAATAGTCCTATCCTTAGCTTGACTATCTTGCTGCGGCTTCAGCTCAAGTTCAGCTTGCTGAGCCTTAGGCTTAGTATCCTTGATAGGGCCTAAGCTGCCTGAATTGTTAATTTTGGGGCTTTCAGCCATAGTCTCTAATAATATTTTGCCATTCTTAACCAGAGCTTAACCTAAAAATGTCTAAATATCTCTAAGCCACAGTGGGGGCGAGAGAAATGGGAAATAATGACAACCTAGCTCAATTTAGAATAGGCAATCAAATTAGTTATTTGAATGATTTAACTGCGCGCAGATCTTCAGCGGCAAGCACGCGTGATTCTGTAATGTCAATAAGAGCCGGTTTCGCTCAAGCTGGTGGTTATGGCAGTACTAGTACTTATGGCGGCGGCAGCGTTTATGCTGGTGGTTATGGCAACCAAAGCACTTCAGGGCAGCCTATGCTCGATCGTTTCGGTACTAACAATAGAGCAGGTTATTATGGCAACTTAACAGGAGTGCCCGCTCAAATAGCACAATGGTTAGGCGTAGCTCAACTTGGAGCTAGCGTGTTTGGGGTTTTGGATGCTGCCATGACAGGTACCGGCTTCAATCCTAATGATGCTTACGCTACTAATCGTGGAATGAACGGTGGTGCTAGAGCTTATGGTGGTTATAGTGATAGTTTCCAAGGAGCACCGAGCTTAGGTAACTTAATGCAGCAACGCATGACTGGTGGAATGCCGCAACAGTTTGCGAGTGCGCAAGCAGGTGGATTTACAGGAGCTTCACAAAGTAATTTCTTAAACAAACCACTTGGTATTGATCTGTCATTTACAGCTGAGGGAGCTGAGTTAGATGCAGCGATAGCTGATTTCAATAAATATAATGGTGAAGGAGCTGTTGATATAGTACCTAGCCCACAAGGTGACATATTAGTATTCCGCGACAACAATGCAAGAAGAGCATTTAGTAATGATAAAGGCGTCATAGAAATATTTAACCGCATAAGGCAGAATGGTGGAGTAGGAAGAACTGCGGCTGGTAGCACAAGCGGGAACAAGTCAAGCTTAGACAGCAAGGCATTGAACGAGGAATTAGATAAATTCTCAGATGATTTATCTGGTTCAAATGGAAGACGTATAGAAGTATTAAAGCGAGATCTACCTAGCGCCATAAGAAGAGGTGCTTCCGAACCTACTCTTAAGGAATTATTAAGTGTTAGTTCAAAACTAAACCCCAATCAAAAAGAACAACTAGTAGCTCTTTTGGTTAAACATGGTGTACCTGATAGCGTGATTTCGGGAGGTCTAACTGGTGAGACTGAAAAAGCAGTGAAAGGATATATCGAAAAAGCAAAAACACCACAATCATCCAATGCTCCAACACCGACTACGACAAACCCAGCAAAAACATCCGTTGAATATAAGTATGCAAATGACGAAGATAATCATAATGCCATCTTAAAAGCATTAGAGTTAAAAGCTCGTGGGGCAAGTCAAGATGATATCAATAAAGCGTTAGCAGAAATTTATGATGGCTATTTGACAGATGAAGGTTGCGAGCTATATGAATCTTTAAAAAAGTAACAACCCCTGCAAGCCAAACAGCAGGGATAGCAACAGCGATACCAGCATCTACACAAGTGCCAATTATCACAACACCTAAACCTACCATAGCTGCTCCCCAAGCCGCAGCAACAGCTAATCAAACAGTAACAACTCCGCAAAAATCAGCAGAAGAACTTGCCAAAGAAAAACTACTAAAAGATTTTACAAGGCTTGAAGAATTAACTACAAAAATAGAAGCTAAGAATGGCACAGAAAGTGATAAAGCCGAAGCAAAAACTTTACTAGAACTCCTAAACAATCGCAAGCCGGACTTAGTTGACAACAATGACGATCCTCCCTATAGAAAAGTTTATTTTATAAATAAGTACCATGGAAGCACAATATTCAATGAGGCTCCCGCAGCTGCAACTACTCCTACTCAAGCAGTACCACCAGCACCCATTTCTACTAACCCTACACGGACTGTTGAACCACCACCAAGTAAAAATGCGTCAGGGGTGTCCACGCCGGGAAATATACGTACGGAAGAGAAAACTAAAACATTAACCAAAGACGAATTAATCACAAAAATTGAACAGCGTGTAAAATCACTTGATCAGAAAATTAAAACATCTATCCAAAGCCTAAGCGTAGACGGTGACGCGGTGGATGCTATGTTTGGGACCATCGACGCTCAAGCAGCTATGGTTAGCAACGAGCAAAAATTAATCAAATCAATGCAGCGTCAGAGAAAAATATTAACAACGGCGCTGGAAGAGGCTAAACCTGAAACGGACGACGAACTGGCTAAAATAATATTAGAAACTAGTATTAAACAATGTAAGACTGAAAACAAATACTTAATGAGGGAACAGAAAGAAACAGCAACCGAAATTGGCGAAATGCTAGATGAAAGCCTTGATAACATACAAACGGCTGAAACCGTGGCATATGCCGCTAAAAAAACCGGCGTGGTCGCTGCCACTGCCGCTGTAACGATTGCAACAGCTGGAGTAGCAAGCCCATTGGCGGCAATAGTTACTGGGACTTTTACGGGAGTACACTATTCCGGAATCTCAAATATAGTAGAAGAACATATTCATCTCGAGACCGGTACGATGACTGAAGACCAAGCTATTTCACACCTCAAAAACGAATCAATGAAAGACCTAGGGTTGGTATTAGCAACAGTAACAACCATTACTGGATACGGAGCGATAAAGGCTAGTTCTAACCTTGCCAAAGAAGCAAAGCATTTATCAACATTTAAAGCTATAAGAACGCCGCGTCCATAAGCAGGACCAATAGGGTCGCACCCCGACATTCGACAAAATTAAGTTATTTGCACACTTGCAAGAACTAATCTACCCCCAACACTCCATAAATCTCCTGCCACGGACAGATTAGATATATCCCAATACCCCGAAAAGCAATGGTACTACCATTTTGCGCACTATGAAGACTTTATCCAAGCGATTAACACTAAGATAGCCATCGAGGCTAATAACAAAGACTTTCATCAAGCAATCTAGCAAGCTCAGGAATCATATAGAAGGGCACAGATAGCAGACCATCACCGTATTCCAGCCTGCGTTGCGAGATACGAATGCCGACAGGAGACTTGTATTCATTCATATACATGCGCAAGCTCTTAAGCCGACCAGTAGTACCAGATTTGACCT
>JAYVUR010000062.1:0-3507 GCA_043787715.1 Candidatus Melainabacteria bacterium | reverse complement strand
GATGACCTTACAATTATGGGCTTTTTATTTGTATTTACTTAAAATTTAACTTCAGGCTGGAATCTAGGTGTGTATAATATAATTATGCCAACTTCAACGTCAGAGAAGTCTGAGCTGCGCTCGCTTGCTCGCGAGACGGCCACGATGTTACTTAGTTCAGAAGAAAATATTTACGATAAATCTAAATCAGCAATAGAACAGATACAAGCTCTTGCTGCTTATTCTTCTGCTGAAACGGTGATGATTTATAGTGCGCTGCCTGATGAAGTTGATCTTGGTGCATTAGTGGAGCTGGACAAAACCAAACGTTGGGTAATGCCGCGCGCTATTGGTGATGGTATTATGCTTTTGTTTGAATTTAAAAGTTTCGATGAACTTGTGGAAGGTAAATATGGCGTGATGGTGCCGCCGGCTACTAATCATTTGATGCACAAATCAGAAATAGATCTTGTTATAGTGCCGGGTTTGATGTTTGATAAACGCGGGCAAAGACTGGGGCGTGGTGGTGGTTACTACGATAGGTTATTGCCGGATATGCGTGCTAAGACTGTTGGGGTTTGTTTGGCTGAGTTGTTGCTTGAGGTTCTTCCCAAAGAAGAACACGACATCGCAGTAGATTACGTAGTGGCAGCTTAGGGATCCTTCGCGCGATGCGCTCAGGATGACGTCGCGCTTGCGAAGAACGCAGATGACATGGTATCTACAAGTCCGTCACTAACAGGCTTACCAGTCCAAATTTTCAGTGAATGCACACCTTGCATGATTAGCATGCGTGAACCATCTATAGTCTTAAGCCCTTTGTTGCGAGCGGTTTTCAAGAGGCGAGTGTCACCGTATATAAGATCGTAGACTAAAGCTGAGTCTTTGAGTCCATCTACTTGCGGTGAACTGAGTGGCATCTCATCAGATAGCCTACCCTGTCCCATGGGAGTGCAATTAATAATAAGATCGGCTTCAGCAAGAGAGCTACTATCATCATAAAGATGTAGAGAAATATTAGTCTTGGTTACGGTTGGTAGGTTACCGTCGTACTTCTGGAAATTGCGCACATGGATATCTATATGCTCTGGCTCCATGTCTTCTAGCGCTATCATTACTGCGCGTGCCGCACCACCAGCACCAAGCACGGCGATTTTTTTGTTTTTGAAATTGTAATCACGAAGTGAATCTATGAAGCCATAATAATCAGTGTTATAACCTTTGATCATGCCTTCGCTAATTAGAAGAGTGTTGGCGGCACCGATGCGCTCGACTAGTTTATCGCGCATATTAAGGTAGTTAAGAATTTTTTCTTTATAAGGGATAGTTACATTAAGACCATAAACCTTAGAGAAGATTTCAGGTAAAGTGTCGCTGAAATCCTCCTGCGCCACTTCGAACTTCTCATAACTAGCTTCAAGCCCCAGATATTTAAGCCCAGCAGCCTGCATCTCTGGCGAGCGGCTGTGGGATAGAGGGTGACCTAAGATGCCTAGTTTAAGCATATTTTTATTGTACTGCTAATTGCCTAGCTCAGGATAAAATATAGTAGTTCGATGCAAGTAACTGAGAAAAAATACAACCCCAAAGAAACCGAACTCAAATGGCAAGCTGAGTGGGAGAAATCTGGCATGCACAAGTTCGTGCATGGAGCAAAAGATGCGAGCGGCAAAACTAAGCCTGATTATTATTCGCTGGTGATGTTTCCATACCCTAGTGGTAATTTGCATATGGGGCATATGCGCGTTTATACGATATCTGATGTGATTTCTCGTCATAAGCGTATGCAAGGTTTTAATGTACTTAATCCGATGGGCTTCGATGCTTTCGGTTTGCCGGCGGAGAATGCTGCTATCGAGCGTGGTATTCACCCAGCCGAGTGGACTGAATCGAATATCGCTCATATGCGCGACGAGCAGCTTAAGCGCATGGGTACTAGCTATGATTGGTCGCGCGAGGTGATTTCCTGCCGCCCGGATTATTATCGCTGGACTCAGTGGTTGTTTCTTAAATTATACGAGAAGGGGCTTGCTTACCAAAAAGAAGCGCCAGTGAATTGGTGTCCTGATTGTAATACCGTGCTTGCTAATGAGCAAGTGGAAGATGGTATGTGCTGGCGCCACGGCAATACTGCTGTTGAGCGCAAGATGATGCGTCAGTGGTTCTTGAAGATTACTGCTTACGCTGATGAGTTGCTTGAAGATTTGGATAAATTATCAGGCTGGCCTGAGAACGTCAAAACCATGCAGCGCAATTGGATAGGTAAGTCTCAGGGAGTGCTTTTGAGTTTTGCACTGCTTGGCGAGGGAGTCCGCGCGTTAGCGACGGACGACACGATAACGGTATTTACGACAAGACCAGATACCGTAATGGGCGTCACATATTTAGTGCTAGCACCTGAACATTCTTTGGTTACGAAAATCACCACTGAAGAAAATAAAGCAGCAGTAAATAAATATATAGAAGCAACTAAATCCAAATCTGAAATCGAGCGCACGGCTGAAGGGCGCACTAAGACCGGTGTCTTCACTGGTGCTTACGTTACTAATAGTTTTACTGGAGATAAAGTTCCAGTTTGGGTGGCGGATTATGCGCTAGTCGATTACGGTACTGGTGCGGTGATGGCGGTGCCAGCTCATGACCAGCGTGATTATGAGTTCGCTAAGACTTATGATCTGCCTATTAAGCAAGTCATAACTCCTAGTATAGGGATTCTTCGCTGCGCTCAGAATGACGGTGAGGCCTATACAGAAGCTGGAACCCTGATTAATAGTGGGGTTTTTGATGGGCTGGATAATGAAACAGCCAAGTCTAAGATAGTAGAGTGGGGTGCTACTAAGGGACATGCTGAAGCCAAGACCACTTATAGATTAAGAGATTGGCTAGTTAGCCGCCAGAGATATTGGGGCACGCCTATACCTCTTATTCACTGTAAAGATTGCGGCATCGTGCCTGTGCCTTATGCGCAGTTACCTGTTGAATTACCGCGTGATGTGGATTTCAAGGAAGTAGTAGCTAAGGGCGGCTCGCCGTTGCGTAATCATAAATCATGGAGTCATGTGGCTTGCCCTAAATGTGGCAGCGCCTCAAGGCGAGAGACTGATACCATGGACACCTTTATGTGCAGTAGTTGGTATTACCTCAGGTACTGCGACTCAGCGAATACAGAGCTTCCTTTTGCTAAAGAGAAGGTGATGCCAGTAGATCAGTATGTAGGTGGCATTGAGCATGCGATTCTACATCTACTGTATTCGCGTTTCTTCACCAAGGCTGTCAGGGATTGCGGTCTGCTGAGTTACGATGAGCCTTTCGTTAATCTACTATCTCAAGGCATGGTGGTTAAATACTCTGATGTCGATAAAAAAATCACTAAGATGTCTAAATCTAAGGGCAATGTGGTGGGTACTAATGAATTTTTCGATAAATATGGTGCTGATGCGGCAAGATTGTTTATATTATTCGCAGCTCCAGTCTTGTCTGAAGTTGAGTGGACTGAAGAGGGGGCGCTAGGTCAGTTCCGCTTCATTA
>JAYVUR010000061.1:0-2134 GCA_043787715.1 Candidatus Melainabacteria bacterium | reverse complement strand
AGTCTCTTCAGGCTCGAACTTAGATTCTGCACCGATAATATCGCTGATGCTATATAACTGTTGACTACCAGCGAAGATTTGCTTGAACTCTGAGAGCTTGCCGGGGTTGGAGCTGGCGAGGATGATCTTCATCTAAGCTGGCAGTGTAGCATGGAAGGCGTGGGCTAGGTTTTGGTAAGTTTTTACTAACAAGGCTTGAACTTTAAGCCACGGTAGATCACAATCTTTGGCTATTTCTGGATCAGGTTTAGCAGCTTTGATTTGTAGGGCAGCAGCATTTAAAGCTGTCATCGCAGCACGTCTTGTTTCTTCAGATAGTTTATATAAGCGCGAGTCTGTGGCAAATACACAAGGGTATGTTTTATTGTTTGATTCGTCTTTATTAGCACTGTAATCAAACCTTCCAGCCAATGCAAGATACTGCATTATTTCTGGAAGAGGAAAACTGTTACGATCTGGACTGGGTAAAGATCCTGCGAGGATTGAATCCATAGCAGATTAGTTTAACATAAAAGACTAAGAGGAGGGGTTAGTGCTAGGTGTTGCAGCTAGCGAGGATTAGCTTCATCTAACTCAGGAAGCTTAGTACGTTGGTGGTTGAGTACCTGTTGGCTTGGCTGCTGCATGTAGACTATAGACTAAAGCACCAGGGTTTCTCCCAGCATCTCTTGCGGCTATCCACTCTTTAAGTTTTCTTTGTGTTTCTAAAGCGGCAAAAATTGCCTTGTGCCTAGGGGATAATTCTTTTGTTGCTTGAGTTGCCTCGACGCCCTGAGAAGATTGTTTTATTTCACTTGTGCTCATAGTTCTTACAAAGTAATATCCTAATCCAATTTGTTATGACTAAATATTATGCTATTATTAAATTTACTTAAGAAGTCTAAGAAAAGCTTAAGCTAGCAAGGATTCTCGGGCCATGTTCAAGACAATTCAAAGAGAAATTAAGAACGTTTATCGTAAAGACCCAGCTTGCAACTCTTGGCTAGAGATTTTGTTCTGTTACCCCGGGGTGCAGGCGATAATAGCGCATAGGTTCCTGCATTGGTGGTGGGCGCGTTCTGATAAGTTCGGTCCATTGAAGGCGCCGATCAGGTTCACTACTCGTTTTACGGCTTATATAGTGCGTTCTGTTACTGGTATTGAGATACACCCAGCAGCCAAGCTCGGTATGCAGTTCTTCATAGACCACGGTATGGGCGTGGTGATAGGTGAGACTGCGGTAGTCGGTGAGAACGTCACTATCTATCAAGGTGTCACTCTTGGCGGCACTTCTACCAAGAAAGAAAAACGTCACCCGACTCTTGGCAGCAATATAGTTATTGGTGCTGGCGCGCAGGTGCTTGGCAATATCACAGTCGGCAACTACGTGCAGATTGGTGCCAATTCAGTAGTAGTGCGTGACGTGCCGCCTTATAGTACAGTTGTCGGTATTCCCGGTCGCATAGTGAAGATGAACGGTAAGACTATTGCTGCTATCGACAATCTTGAACACAACAAGACCCCAGACTGGGTTGGTGAGTCTATCCAAGATATACAGAAGCGTCTTGAAGAACTTGAAGAAATGCGCAACCGTACTAGTTGCTAAGATGTTTTTTGCAAGGGCCCATAGCGTAGCTGGTAGCGCGCTTCCATGGCATGGAAGAGGTCGAGAGTTCAAATCTCTCTGGGTCCACCATTTTATATCTGTCGCATCTAAAAGCTCTATAGCGGGGTCTCTTCCCTCTGCGGTTGCCAGTCCCTCACGGGACTGGGATTCTTTGTATCCCCACCCGCCCCTGTGGCATCGAGAGCCTAGGTCATAGATTTGGCGCGGTTCATCTGGACTGCATTGGGCGCTAGGACTATTGAACTCGAGCAAAAATAACCAAGGTCTAGGGCTAGTGGCGCTGAGATTACGGTCTTGTAATATCATGTTCGAGCCGGTACTTTTGAGAAAATTCTTTATTTCGCTTAGGTTACTTCCTTGCCTGATCAAATCCGCTTGGCAAGCCTGATTGATAAATGTCTTAGCTTGTTCGAGCCAAATTGAGCCGTTATCTCTTAGTTTATGGATTTCATTTTCTAAGTTGGTTTTTTGATTAATTAATATGGATTTCTTCTCTTTATATTCATTGGTTTCAATTACGCCATCAAG
>JAYVUR010000060.1:0-5737 GCA_043787715.1 Candidatus Melainabacteria bacterium | reverse complement strand
CCAAAACTAAAATTAGAGGAAAGATATACGGAGTGGAAAACTTACGTAGGGAAATTGCTTAGTTAAACCCGGGATTTTGATGACGCACTGAGTCGTGCTGCTCAAGAGCCCTAGCGAGTCTCTCCAAGAAACCTTTTGAGTCTATATGTTGAATCTCCGGTTGCCCTAATAAACGTGCTTCACGAATCCCCTCTAAAACTGGTTCGGCATCAGGATTATAATCCCCTGATTGCACGTGATCTCTACGCGCAGCTAACTCTGCTTTATTAAAAGCTGGTTCAGTAGCACCATTAACTGGGGCTGCTAACCATCTACCACGAAAATCTCTGTTTACTTGATCAGCACCACTACCCGTCTCAAAACCCTTTGGTCTATTTGACCTATTGTGACTTGCTAAGCGATCAGTAAAAATTCCAGCTACAAGACCAAAAACTGATTTCGGTGGCTCTGAACCTGGACCGTGAATATTACCTGCTGACGACATTGTCTTTTCTCCTCTTGTAATATACAACGTCTGTTCTCAAATTATTTGACAAGATCTTTAACCTCTCCTTAACCTAGATATTCTGCCCTGCGCCCTTGCATAAGCGAATCCTCTATATTGTTTACTCGGCTTTATTTAAGAAAGCCAGCAGTCGTATTTTGATAGCTCCACTATAGCATAGAATTATAAAGGAAATATTAAGAGATTTCTCGTAACTATATCATTATAGTGATGCAGTTGGCACCATACCCTACCCTATGGATTGCTTCGCTTCGCTCGCAATGACGAGATTACAGGCTCACAATGACACAAAAGGCGTAAAATAAGGATAATGCCCCGCACTTACAGAGATCCAATTCACCGCGAAATTACTTTAGACGAAAGGGATCCCGTTGAAGCACTGATAATTAAACTTATCGACACTAAAGAACTGCAACGCCTAAGATGGATTAGGCAGCTCGGTACTAGTTGGTTTACTTTTCATGGAGCGGAGGCTTCTCGCTTCCAGCACAGTCTTGGTGCTATGCACGTGTCGCGCCTGATGCTTAATCAGTGCCTCGCGAACCTTGATCTGGAGCCGGATACAGAACTTAGCTATAGAGCGGCGGTGATGGCGGCGGCGCTACTGCATGATATCGGTCACGGACCTTTTAGTCATAGCTGCGAGCAAATTATTCGCACTAACCATGAAGTGTGGACGCGCAAACTTATAATTTCGCCGGAGAGCGAGGTGAACCAATGCCTGACTGGTTTTGATCCTAAGCTACCTGAGCTTGTCGTGCAGATACTTGATAAAACTTATCCTCGTAAATTCCTCTGTAATATAGTTAGCAGCCAAATCGATTGTGATCGGTTTGATTATCTTTTAAGAGATAGTTACTACACTGGTACTGCTTACGGGCAGTTCGATTTACAGCGAGTGATAAGCAGTATCTCGGTGAACACTGAGCATGATTGCTTAGTGGTGCGCGGCGAGAAAGGGATGCTTGCCGTAGAAGATTACCTCTATGCGCGCTACTCGATGTACTTGCAGGTTTACCAGCACAAGAAATGTCTTGCGACTGATTCGCTGTTGCAGATGCTATTCAAGCGCGTGAAAGTTCTAGTGCGCAACAAGCGAATTACATTCTTAGAGAATGAGCTCTACAGCTGGGTTATGAGCCCTGATACTATGAGCATCAAAGATTTCTTGCAGATAGATGATACTTATGTCTTGCATCATATTAAACATTGGGTAAACGAGCGCGATTATATATTGAAGGATCTTGCGCGCAGGTTTGTTGAGCGTGATATTTTCAAAGCCTACAAAATCACCGAAGGGCTTGAAGCTGAAGTTACTAAGCGTAGTGAAAATTTGCGCAAACATGGGCTTGACCCTGAGTACTACATAGATGTGGTGAAAATCGCGTCTAATCCATATAGCTTCTATAACCCTGATCGCAGTAATTATTCTAAAGCGATTTTTGTCGAGAATAATGATGGCAGTCTCTCAGAGATTTCCGAGCAGTCGCATGTAGTGAATGCCTTGGTTAAGAATAATTTTGAGAATACTTGGCTGGTTACAGTGAAGCCAGAACAGCTAGTTACTAGCCCCAAATCTACAGCAGATTTGATTAAGTTTTAGAGCAAAAAGCCCTCAACCAAGGTCTTTTTGACAATTACAGGGTATTTTAAGCAATATAAGAGCCTAATCTGTTACAATATATGTCATGACACAAACATTAGCTAGTCATAGTCATAACAATCATGGGACCAGCAGATACTGTCTTTGTCGATAGGCCAAAGCCGAATTCTTCACAAACAAAAACAAATGATATTCAGCTGCCAACTGACAGAACGACTGCGCCTATAGCAATTAATGCTCCGGAAAAAACCGACACAGCAACAGCAGCTCCAGAATCAACAACCCAACTCCCGGCTTTACATCAAAGTTTTGAAAAACTTAGCAAGAATAAAGTCTTTGCTAAAGCCATTGATGGTTCAAGCATCGCTGCCATTATTTCTCTTTTTTCTGCGGCATTATTCGAAACCAAGGCTCTTGGTTTACCACAAGCTTTTGTAAAACCATTTAGTAAGTTCGCTGATCTTGCCAATAGAGGTTTTCAATTAATTAATTCGTTTAGAAATATTACTGAGTTATTGCCCAAGCACGATTACCTTGGTGTCATCGGTCACTTCTGGGACTTAGTGGTGCCCTTCACCGCCAAGGGCGAGAATTACTTCATCGCCCGCGGTCTACCGCTTGGACAGTACGTTGCAGCGCGCGGCATGAATATTATGAATGAGCGCAAAGTCTTTAAATCTTTTGATGATTACAAATCACATCTATCCGTGTCATGGAATAAAATCAAAACTAATTTCTTCACTAACTGGCGTGATATTCCAAAAAATCTAATGAACCACAAACATGCGATGTTCGACATACTCTCGGGTATCTTCTCAACTGCTGGTGCTGTATTGTGGAAACCACTTGAATCTATATTAGGGTCTGTTGGACGCAAGATTGCAGTAGTACTAGTTGATCTAGGAAGATTCTGCCAAGCCTTCGAGAGTATGAAGGTCGGACATTTACGTTCAGGCAGACATTATATGTTCGCTTCAGGTTACTCGCAGGTGCTCGGCGCCATCACGCACATGCTTGGCGAAACTATATTTAAGCCACTTAAAAATGTTTGTGACCCACTTAGCTTCGGTTTCAGTGCCTTGAATCGTTGGTTCCAAAGTCTATCGAATGAGCGCGGGGAGCCGGGGTTTAAGAACGCGTAACCAAGGATTCTGCTAAGATAATAAGCGTCATGGCTAATCCTTGTAATTTACTCACTCACAACCTAGTTATAGGTAACACCAGAAAAGCAACTCTAACTAGGGCCGAATCGGGCGGACCCACTGGTGACAAGACTTGGAAGATTAAAGATGGCGGGAAGCAAGTTCAATCACAGGCTATTGTGCAGACATTAATACCTGATGCTCTAGCTCTTGCTAAGCAAACTGATAATCGCGTCGGTTTTCTACACCTAATAGATAAGATAGAGTTTGATAAACTACAAACGTCCCCAGCTGCAAAAACCGCTCTTAATCAACTTGGTGCTAACGGGCCTAAAACTTGGCACCTAGTAATGCCGCATGGACAGACTTTAAGCAGAAATCTCAAAACAACAACAATAACAGACGGTGGTGGTAAAACTTACACTATTAAAGTTTTTAATGATGTCTCACCGGATCTTATCCAAGCAGCTCGCGCAGAAGATACTATTGCTGTTCTAAATCAAATTTACAAGCCAGAGATTGTTAATCAGCTATTTGCCCTCTTAGATAAAGTTCCAAACCTAACCCCCAAAAGGCTTAGAGAGATAGTAGTTAGGAATGGTGACAATAGATGTTTTACTGTCAATAATGATCGTTTAGTTGGCGATAAGCTGGAAGCGGAGTTCACTACAGAACTACCATACACAAAACGCAATAATGAACTTAAAACTTTATTCACTGAATCAATGGCTGAAGGCAATACAACCATAGTACGCATGCATTACAATACTTTGCCTGATCAAGCTATGTTAATCGCTGATTTGAGAAAAACATTGCGCGGGGTGACTAATAAAATTAATATTAATCGTTGTCGTTTTGTAATTAGTTTTCCAGAAACACTAAGATCAGCACTAAATCATGAGTGCTTTAAGGTGGGTGGTGTTTTTGAACCGGTAACAGTACAGCTCGGACGCGGCGCGCAAGATGTAGAGTTTAAAATCAAAAATAGTTATAAAGAAGCTTTAGCTGATGCTAGATTAGAGCGCAAAACTATTCCTATAATATTTACTGATGAGAATGGCTCAATAGCTAATAGAGACGAGGCGTTCACTAAATTGCTTAATTAAGCCCAGCTTATTTAACAAGTCCCAGCTAAATATAAGGGTTTATAAATCACAGACGCTTGCTGCTTTTACGTACTGGGATCTTTGGCTGAAAGCACTATGCTTTATCAAGACTGCCTCAGCATAAACACTTCTTTCAGCTCCTTATCACTCAGTTTATTAATCCAATTCTCACCCTCTCCGACACTAAGCTCGGCAAGCTCTTGCTTAGACTTAATGATTTCATTGATTTTTTCCTCGAAAGTCCCCATCGTAATCAGTCTGTGTACCATAACGTTTTTCTTTTGCCCTATTCTAAAAGCTCTATCTGTAGCCTGATTCTCTACAGCTGGGTTCCACCATAAATCATAATGAATTACATGATTTGCCGCGGTCAAGTTAAGTCCCACTCCACCGGCTTTAAGTGAGATGATCATAATTTTGTTTTGTAGTTCATTCTGGAAACTCTCAACCATAGCATCACGATGCTTGCGTGAGAGTCCCCCGTGGAAGAATAAAACTGTCTCGCCAAGCGCATCAGCGAAGAGTTTAACAAGGATATTACCCATCTCTGTGTATTGAGTGAAGATTATTAGCTTCTCATTAAGAGCAAGAATGTTTTGGCTAAGCTCGATAAGCTGTAAGGCTTTGCCTGATTGTTCTAGCGAAGCCTGCTTCTCCTTAGTAAAATTACAAGGATGATTACAAATCTGCTTAAGAGTAGTAATCAGCTTAAAAATCAAACCTTTACGCTCAATACCCTCACTCTCTTCAATACTCTCCATAATCTCACCGGTATAAGCTTTATAAAGAGCTGCTTGTTCTTTAGTTAAGTTGCAATAATCATCACTAACTATTTTGCTCGGTAAATCATTGATAATAGTTTTATCGGTTTTAAGCCTTCTTAATAAGAATGGCGAGCTAACCATGCGTAGTTTTTTGATAGCCTCAAAATCCCTAGTCCCTTCTATAGGATTAGCAAAGTTTTTATTGAAGCTATTTAGATCACCCAAATAACCTCTATTAGCAAAATCCATAATGCTCCAAAGCTCTGAAAGCCTGTTCTCAACTGGCGTACCAGTCATGGCTATATAGTTAGCAGCTTTGATAGATTTGATGGCTTTGGTTTGCTGTGTTTCAGTGTTCTTAATATTCTGCGCTTCATCAATAATTAACAGCCCCCATTCTTGCTCAGCTAACTTCTTATAATCTCTGCGTATGGTTCCATAAGAAGTAAGCATAATGTCACAATCAACCAGCTCATTCTGCTTGCGGCTACTACCATGATAGATACCGACCTTAAGGCTTGGGGCGAACCTTGCACACTCCTTAGACCAATTGCCAATTAATGTAGTCGGGCATACTACCATAGCTGCCTTGTTATTTTTCTTCTGCTTTAAAGCTA
>JAYVUR010000059.1:0-2678 GCA_043787715.1 Candidatus Melainabacteria bacterium | reverse complement strand
CATTGCCAGCAGCATTGTTAGCATTATTGATTAGTTACAGCTTGTCGGTACTAGAGAAACGCTTTTTATAATATTAAACATGTTATGGGAGGCTGAGAGCTAGGCATGCGAGTCCGAGGTAGCGGAGTTGACTTAAGCGTCAATGAGCATACCGAGGACGAGCATAACAACGCTATCGGGCTCCCAGGACATGTTTAACGAAGTGCTAATGCTAAATTTGGTTCGCTATGATGAAACTCCTGCAAAGCCCTAACACTAAGCTCTGACTTCGTGAGCGATTCTAGTGCTTGCACCGTAGCTGCGGCACCAGTGATAGTAGTAATCACCGGTACATTGGTAGATAAAGCAATTTTACTAATAATAGTACTATCCTCATACGCTTCCTTACCTGCAGGCACGTTAAATATCAAGGAGATCTCTCCATTCTTAAGCATGTCAGAGATATTAGGTCTGCCTTCTGAGACCTTGCTTACTCGCTCTATGGTGATGCCGACTAGTTCTAAGAAATTAGCTGTACCACTGGTAGCGACTATCTTATAGTTAAGTTCTTCAAGCTTTTTACAGATGTTAACAGCGAGCATTTTATCTTTGTCACTAAAACTACAAAAAACCTTAGAACCGGGTTTCGGTAAATTAAGCGAAGAAGCTAATTGTGCTTTTGCAAATGCCATAGGGAAGTCAGTGCTAATACCCATCACTTCACCAGTGCTCTTCATCTCTGGACCCAAAAAGATAGTAGTACCATCAAACTTATTAAAACTAAAGACTGCTTCTTTAACTGAAACTTGCTGCTTAGAATCAGGCTTAAGAAGTTCAGCATTAAGCTTGCGACCTAGCATCACCAGACTAGCGACTTTAGCCCAAGGTATACCTGTAGCCTTGGAAATAAACGGCACCGAACGGCTAGCTCTTGGATTAACTTCTAGGATATATAATTCTTCATTCTTAACAGCGAACTGAATATTCATTAGACCGCGCACGCCAAGAGCTGTTGCAAGTTCCTTAGTAGCAGCCTCAATTTCTCGTATTATCCTAGCTGAGAGGGTTTGCGGCGGATAGACACAAGCAGAGTCACCACTATGCACGCCAGCATATTCAATATGCTCCATAATGCCAGCAATAATAGTAGTATCGCCATCAGCTACAGCATCGACATCGACTTCTATAGCCTCATCTAAAAACTTATCTATCAGTATAGGTAACTGTGAAGGTCTTATGATGGTACGGTTAAGCCAGATAGCCAGTTCTTCTTCTGAATATGCTATCTCCATACCACGCCCGCCAAGCACATAACTAGGTCTAAGCACCACTGGATAGCCAATAGTCTCAGCTTTAGCTCTCGCTTCATCAATAGTATTAGCGATAGCATTAAGTGTTTGCTTGAGACCAAGCTTAGAGAGTAGCTTGCCGAACTCGTCTCTATCTTCTGCAAGATGTATCATCTCGGGGCTAGTGCCAAGTATTTTAACTCCCTGCTCTTGCAATTTACGGCAGATGTTAAGCGGAGTTTGGCCGCCGAGCTGCACTATTACACCCTTAAGCTTATTAGGATCATCAAGTGATTTAAGCTCGCTATGATAGACAGCAAGCACATCTTCAGTGGTTATCGGCTCGAAATACAAACGATTACTAATATCATAGTCAGTAGATACTGTCTCCGGATTATTGTTAAGCATTACAGTTTCATAACCCGCTTCTCTCAGAGCCTGTGAAGCATGCACGCAGCAATAATCAAACTCTATACCCTGACCGATTCTATTAGGACCACCACCGATAATAATTACCTTCTCTTGCTTGCTAGCAGCGACTTCATCCTCTTGATCGTAAGTAGAATAATAGTAAGGAGTATAAGATTCGAACTCTGCGGCACAAGTATCTATAGTCTTAAATACCGGTCTAAGCTCAAGAGACTCACGATGAGCACTAATCTCAGCTTCTGAAAGCTGCATGATAACAGCGATCTGGGCATCAGCAAAACCCATAGATTTAAGCTTGAAAAAATAATCCTTAGTTAATACACTAATACCAGCTGAAGATCTCTTCTCTAATTGTTGCGTTTCTTCTACGATCTCTTTGAGATGAGCTAAGAACCAGCGATCAATATGTGTAAGATTAAACACCTCATCAAGAGTAAGCCCTAAATAAAGCGCATCAAAAATAGCTAAGATTCTATTCGAACTAGCAATAGATATTTCTTTGCGCGCTTTATCGAAATATGTTTTTATTTCGTTTAGTTGTATTTTACGATGAACAAGTGCTGGATTCAAGAAACCCAAATGCCCCTTCTCAAGCCCTCTAAGAGCCTTCTGGAAACTCTCCTTAAAGCCTCTACCCACCGCCATAGTTTCACCGACAGATTTCATCTGCGTGCCTAACTCATCCTTAGCACCACGGAACTTCTCAAAAGCGAAACGCGGTAGCTTAGTAACTACGTAGTCAATACTAGGCTCAAAACTAGCCATAGTAGTTTTGGTAATATCGTTAGGAATCTCATCTAATGTATAACCAACCGATAACTTAGCAGCGATCTTGGCTATTGGAAACCCTGTAGCCTTACTTGCAAGAGCACTAGAGCGCGATACTCTAGGGTTCATCTCGATAACTATAATCTCACTATTAATAGGATTCATCGCGAACTGAATATTACTACCACCAGTCTCAACACCCACCGCTCTAAT
>JAYVUR010000058.1:0-2377 GCA_043787715.1 Candidatus Melainabacteria bacterium | reverse complement strand
ATCCTGAGCGAAGCGAAGGATCCCCATGCTGCCCACTTCAATCCACCAAGCTAAAATGAATACTATGCCTAACCTTCAAGAGCTAGTCGACCAAAGCCTACTCAAACCTGATACCACTACTAGAGATATAGAAGCCGCAGTAAAAGAAGCGCAACAGTTTAATTATAATTCTCTATGTATTAGACCAGAGTTTACAGCCAAGTTTGCTCCGCAGTATAGAGTTTCAACCGTGATAGGTTTTCCTCAAGATTTTATTAGCTGCGATACCAGTAATATTGAAGATCTTAAATACTGCCGCGAGATTATTGGCAAACCCGCAATGGCAACTAAAGTCGTAGAAGCGCGCAAAGCCCTGAGTGATGGGGCTCTTGAATTGGATCCAGTGATCGACATTAAGGATCTGGCAGTGCCTAGCCTCAGCTTCCCTGGCGATAAGATGCGCAAAGAGTTACAGACTTATATGTTTTTACTACGCGAATTTGCGAATATTAACTATGACAACGTCATTCTGAGCGCAGCGAAGAATCCCCCGACATATAATCTAAAACCAATTTTCTCCTGCGAAATACTCAGCGAAGAAGAAATTCGCCTCTCAGTACAGATCTTCGCCGAAGAAGTAATAGGCTTCTTAGAGCAGTTCCCCGAGATGCAAGAACGTATTAAATTCTCATATAAAAACTCCACTGGCTTCATAAAATCCAGGGATGGCTCAGCTATAGAACTAGCGTCACCTAGGCTTATAAGCCTGATAGCAACTGAACTTGACAAACATGATCTCGATCATATTATTGGTATCAAAGCTGCTGGGGGAGTGCGTGATCTTAGTTCAGCTGAAGCAGTATCTAAGGCTGCTACTGGCAGGCTTAGCCATATTGGTACTAGCGCAGGGGCGGGACTTGCTGCCGGCACCACAGCAACAGCTAAGCAGGCCTATTAGAAAAGCTCAGTAGTCTATTTACCAAAACAAACGCCAAACCCCATCATCAGCCAGAACCGCATGTCCTTGCAGAGTGATTCTTGCCTCTCCATTATTCATCTCAGGCATAGCAGCCATTTGATGATAAGTCATACCAGTGTGCAGTAATATAGATCCAACTTGATGCTGATAAAGTTCACGTGGCTGCTCACTAAGATCCACGTCGAACATCTTCTTGCGTTGTTGTTCATAGTTCACTTGATCAAGTTCTGGTTCAATAAACTTATACTGTGGCCAAAAATACAAACCAGCACCAGCTTCTGGTAAATCCAGTGCCAGTGTGAGGCTTATAGTCTGCTGCCTATTGTAGTTCAGCCCCTGCCAGTCCAAAAGATAGTGATGCAAATCATAATGATAAGGCGCAAAAGGCTCAGTGAAGAAAAAATCAGCTTCATAAATATGAAAACCCGGCAGGGCAAAGCCTGAATGATAAACAGCTACTTGCCCCAACTCACGCTCAATCACGCGTGGAATCATATCGTACAAATCCGAAAAATTCTCTAATAGCAACTTATTCATCTTAGCTGCTTCATCATAGTAATAAGTTTCAGCCATAGGCGAAGAAATATCCAAGTAACTAGCGTAGCCGAGAGTATAAAATCCAAGATCATCAAGTGCAGCTAAAGCTTTACCGCGAGGCAACCAAGAGTCACGCAAAGAATACAATTTCGATTTAATCTCAGCACACTGAGCGAGATCAAGAATAGGGATTTGCTTAATCATATATAAAAAAACGAGCAGACCATAAGCCGGGTTCTGTCTAAGAACGATCATCAATCTGGGTCTAGCATCACTACTAGCCTCAAGCGGAATCAGCTCAGATCAGGCTTGGAGCAAATGCCGAAATCCGAAGATCTCACATTAACCCTGATCCTTAAGAGCCTTACCTTGCAGCTTCAGTGGGGTTTACCTAGCCTATCTCTCTCGACATAGCTGGTGAGCTCTTACCTCACCTTTGCACCCTTACCATGCAAGCATGGCGGTATATTTCTGTGGCACTATCCTCACGCTTACGCGCACCAGCCGTTAACTGGCAACCTAAGCTCCGCGCTGCCCGGACTTTCCTCCCCAGAACTTGTGTTCCAGAGCGATCGTTTAGTCTGCTCAGGGTCTAATTATATCAAAATTGAACATTAAACGTAGAACCCTGCCCCTGAGTAGAATCTATCTCTAAGGTGCCGCCATGCAAGTCTACTATACTACGCACCAGACTAAGCCCCAGTCCCGTGCCGGGTATATTCTCTGAGCCGGAAGCTCGAAAAAATTCATCACCAAGTTTAGCCAGATCATCTTTAGCGATGCCAATACCAGTGTCGCGCACCGTAATACTATGCGGCGCTAATTGCTCGACACGCACAGAACCTTGGCGGTGATTGTATTTAATGGCATTATCAATTAAGT
>JAYVUR010000057.1:0-4240 GCA_043787715.1 Candidatus Melainabacteria bacterium | reverse complement strand
GAGCATTTTCCACAGCATGCCGCATCAGAAAAAGTAACCGCAGCAGCAGTGCACTCGCCGCTTGCAGCGCAGAATCGTGACGTCAGTCACGATTCTGCTAAACTAGAAATACTTCTCTGCGGCTCCGCTGGCGAAGGTGTACAATTCGCGGCGCGCAGTCTTATGCAGCTAGCGATGACTAATAATATGAATGCTTTGCAGAAGAATGATAACCCAATAACTATAGGCACTGGTTTTTCAATGTCCGAACTTAAACTATCTAGTGATGAGATTCTTTATTCAGGCATAGATGAAGCTGACTATATACTTATCAGTTCAGCAGACGGACTTGCGCGCATGCGCGGTGAAATTAATCAAGTGATTAACCCAAGTGGTAGCACTATCATTTGTGATTCATCACTTGAAGAAGCTATCACTCAATTTAATTTGAAGAACTGCTCAATAGTCAGCGAAGATTTCCGCAAGCTTTGTAAATCCAAAAAAGATGTGAACTTCATGCTTATTGGTAAAATGCTTCGGCTCTTAAACAACGATGACGTCAATGACTGGCAGCCAGAGGATTTCAGAGCCGTGCTTGGCAAAAATACTGATGCAATCGTTGCTGCTATTAAGCAGGGATACGACTTGTGATACCCATTGCAATTGGGAAGCAAAATAGCTAAAATGATCCCTAATTCAAGGGGGACCAATGAAAGTTAATAAAGATCAAGCCAAGCAGATGGCAACTATACTTACAGCCGTAAGCACTGTGTTTTTAGGAGGAGCTACGGCAGCATACTTTGATAAACAATCAATTACAACTACTGAGTTCTGTGTAGTTATAGGTTTAATTATTGATGTATACTGGATTGCAGTAACAGTATTGGATGAAAAATATGCACGTAACTAATCTAATTGAATTTATCTACGTAAGTGGCGCAATTACAGTTGCCATCGGCACATTTATATTAATAGCTGCAAGACGGAAAGACGAGCCTAACAACTAAAACGCCGAAAACCCAGTTATAGACTTGCCGATAGCTAGTGTGTGAATATTTTCTGTGCCCTCGTAGGTTATCACCGACTCTAGATTCGCCATATGGCGCATAATCGGATACTCAGCTGAAATACCATTAGCACCTAAGATACCGCGAGCAGTGCGCGCAATATCAAGAGCCATACGCACATTGTTGCGCTTCACCATAGAAACCTGCTCTGGTTTATATTTACCTTGTTCTTTAAGACGAGTCACTTGAAGAGTAAGCAATTGCGCTTGAGTAATGCGACTAATCATATCAACCAGATCAGCTTGAATTAATTGATGACAAGCAATAGGTTTACCGTAGAACTGAACGCGAGTTTGCGAGTAAGCAAGTGCTTCAGAGTAGCAAGCCATTGCCGCTCCAATAGCACCCCAAGCCACGCCCAAGCGCGCTTGATTAAGACAGCCAAGAGCAGCTTTAAGCGATGTCGCTTTAGGAAGAATATTTTCGCGCGGTATTAGACAATCTTGGAAAATCAACTCAGATGTAACAGAAGCTCTAAGCGAATGTTTGCGCGTCATCAGAGGCGCGGCGAAACCCTTAGTGCCTTTTTCTACAATAAACCCAGTTATATTCTCAGCAGCCTCACCATCAAGCTTAGCCCAAACCACGGCAGCATCAGCGATAGAACCATTAGTGATCCACATCTTGGCGCCGTTAAGCAAATAGCCGCCATCAACAGTCTTAGCGCGGGTTTCCATATCTGATGGGTTAGAGCCGTGGTCAGGTTCTGTTAATCCGAAGCATAATATTTTCGAGCCCTTAGCTGCTTGTGGTAACCATTTCTGCTTCTGCTCTTCTGACCCGAAGGCATGAATCGCATACATAGCAAGTGAAGTCTGCACCGAAACAAAAGACCTTAGAGCTGAATCGCCAGCTTCAAGCATCATATTAAGAAGTCCGTAGCTAACATGATTGACGCCGGGGCAACCATAACCTTCTAAGTTCGCACCAAGAAAACCAAGTTCACCTAATTTAGGGACTAATGCTGCGGAGAATTTATCATGCTCGTAGCAATCATCAATAACAGGAAGTACTTCTTTGTTGACGAAGTCTTTAGCCGCGTGCATAATCATACGCTCCTCTTCAGTGAGGAGAGATTCGAAGGCGGCGAAATCTACTAGCTTAATGGGTTGCACTAATATAATTATTCCACCAAAAACAATGATGCATGCAGATTAGACAGAAACGGCAATATCCCTCTGCACGCGCCTGCAAGGCATCTCACCTTGCCCTAAGTCGAAATAGGTTGCCGGCCGCCGCTCGCTACGCTCACGCCAGCACCCGGCAACAGCAAACAACCGCGTTGCAGGCGCTTAGCACCCGTGATATTGCCTTGTTCTGCTTTCAGAATAATATTGTTAGGATAATCTCCTGTTATCCAGCGGCATCCTTTTCCTCACCTGCCTAAGCAACTCTAAATCAATATCTATGGATAATATTTGCTGCTCGTTAGTAGAACCACGAATTAGAATATTACCCCAAGGGTCAATCACCATCGAATTGCCATAACACTCGAAGCCAGAATCACTACGACCAATCTGATTAGGCGCAACTATATATACTGAGTTCTCGATAGCACGAGCGCGCAATAACGCTTCCCAGTGTGCTTTGCCAGTCTCCATACTGAATGCCGACGGCACGAAAATAATATCGGGGCGCTTTGCGCAATTAAACATATAATGGCGAAACAATTCTGGGAAGCGCAAATCATAACAAATCGCCATTGCCATATTAATGTCGCGACCAGCGATAGTATCAGTAAAGACTTCAAGCTCTTCAGTGGTACCTGCGCAGCGGCTCGCACTCTCCGACACAGTGCGCGATTCAAGCTGCACATCGAAGAGATGAATTTTAGAATAATTCGCTATCACTGCGCCGCTAGCATTAATATAGTGCGCGCGATTATATGGTTTGGCTTCGCCATCAATAATCAGGTGCGAGCCAGTCATAATACTGACCTTATGCTTAACAGCTAAATCTTGCAGCAGCTTAAGACTAGAAGAACTCCCAGCAGGCTCAGCGCTAGCAAGTTCAGACTCTGGCAAACCGCGGTAATTAAAATTCTCAGGTAAAGCGATTAAATCAGCATCAGTCTTAGCGATTAGCTCTGAGACCAATTGAAGATTAGCTCCTTTATTAGAGCTGGATTGGTATTGAGCTAGAGCAATTTTAAACAAGCAAGAACATCTTAACCCAGTCTTAACACAAATAGGGAAAAAACGGTGAATATGCCTGAAGCAAACAACTATATAAGCGGAGCACAAATAAAGATACAGTCTAAACTAGCAACGTATATAAAACACTTAGATGACGTACAAAATGGTAGAAGCGTTTATAACTCTGAAGAAATTGACTTGTTTAGCGATTTTGACATAAACAATGACGGTAATATAGACAATAAAGAAACCGATACACTTAAATCAAAGCTAAACAGTTACAGAGATAATATAGTTCAATACTTCGACGAATATGGCAGAAAAATCAATAAAGATTTTGACCTCAATGGCGATAAAAAAATCTCCACTAAAGAGATACTAGGACTAAATATGGTTTTAGACAGCAAAAAGTTATCTACCATACAAATTCAGACACAAGAAATTGCAATGAATCAAGCTGAAATAAATGTAAAGAAGAGTAGGCTTGCATCACCACCTACTTACACAGTGAAGGAAGGTAAAACCACAAGAACACGAGTAGATCCAATTGAGGTAAATAGACTAACAGCTGAATTACAAAAAGCTGAAACTAAACTAGCATTAATAAAAGAAAAAATACAACTCGGTGATAAGTTTGAGACTGTACAGAGACTCAAAAACATTAACGTACAACTAGCTAATGCGACTAGTTTAACCGATACATTACAAGCTCAAATGATGGTACTCGAAACTCAAATGGGCTCAATAATCGAGACTCAGACTAACGAAGATTCTTCAAGAGAGATCTTAACGGAACTACGAGTCGTAATATATCAGACAAGAGCATCACTAGGGGCTTGGCGTTCAACAGAGTGCCACTGGAAAGATGAAATAGCAGAAGTTAAAGCAGCACTCAAAGAAAGCAACACTCTATCCAAAGCAGGGCAAAGTGTAAATACCAAAACAAACCTAGAGAGAATACGAGAAGAAGAAGCAAATGCAAAATTACTCGCAGAATCAGCAAAGAAATTAGCAGCTGCAGCAAAAGCTCGAGCAGAAGTAGCAAGAGCTGCTGGTAAT
>JAYVUR010000056.1:0-7072 GCA_043787715.1 Candidatus Melainabacteria bacterium | reverse complement strand
ACCCGTTGTAGGCAAAGTTACACCAGTAGTAGCTGTAGAAGTAAGTGTTGTAGCATAAGCACCTGCCGTTATCAATGAAGCACCATCTGCAATAGTAAGCGTAGATCCTGTTGCGGGAGCAGTAATCGCAACCTTGTTAACTGTTGTTGCTGTTGCTACTCCTAGAGCTGGAGTAGTTAGAGTAGGCGCTGTTAAAGTCTTGTTAGTGAAAGTCTCTGTTCCTGCCAAAGTAGCAAGAGTACCAGTTGTAGGTAGAGTCACACCAGTAGTAGCTGTTGACGTAAGTGTCGTAGCATAAGCTCCTGCAGTTATTAACGAAGCACCATCTGCAATAGTAAGAGTAGACCCTGTTGCTGGAGCTGTTACTGTTACTTTGTTCAACGTTGTCGCTGTTGCAACTCCTATAGTTGGCGTAACTAATGTTGGTGAACTCGCAAATACTAAAGCTCCTGTTCCAGTTGCTCCTGTAGATGTTACACCTTCTAAAGTTGCATGACCCGTGATAGATAAACTAGCACCCGTAATAGAACTAGTAGTCAGAATGGCATCATTACTAAAACTAACAATATCATCAGTCTCATCAGTAATTGTGTAACTATTGACATCAAGATTACCGCCAAGCTGCGGACTTGTGTCATCAGCTATATTTGCAAATGAAGCAGGAGAAACCCAAGTAGCAAGACCAGACGCGTCAGATTGAAGAACTTTACCAGCACCAGGTGAACCACCTTCAACCATAATGGTTCCATTGACATGTAATTTTGCTGAAGGAGTTTTATCACCGATACCTACATTCGCACTAGCATCTACAAAAACTACATCAGTAATTAGTCCACCATTCGCCATCAAAGCGTTTGACTTGACGGTAGGGTCATATGTGGCCAGTGCCGCATGATACGCACAAGCAAGAATTAAAGATAGCCCCAACAGACGAGCGGATCGAACCATAAGTATTTAACCTTCATTTATGCTGTTCCCGGGATATAGGGGCGAATATCACCTCAGCGACTCTTAAGATTATGCACTCGTGGCGGAGAGCACAAAAACATGACCAATGTCATGTTTTTGTTGTGCTAAAATCAGCTCACATGACGGGGACCAATTCATCTAGGCTAAATAGCCTAGGTCATATAGATGAAATTCCAATTGGGGTTTTAGATCAGTCGGACCCTAGATACCCATCTGGCTTAAAACAACTAGCAAAAGCTCCTATTAACTTATATTTCCGCGGCAACATCCAATTAGCTGCCAAACTACTCAATAACATAGCTATAGTCGGCACCCGTCATGCTTCTATCTATGGCAAGACCTGCACTCAGCAATTGGTGCGAGCCTTAGCAAATTATGACGCAACAATAGTTAGCGGTATGGCTTATGGTATCGATGCTACTGCCCACGAAGCTGCCATTACCACTGGGCTTCCCACTATAGCAATACTAGGCGCAGGACTACTTGATAACAGCGTAGCCTCAAATCCCCTCTACAAACAGATCTTGGAGCACAATGGTCTGATCATCTCTGAGTACGAACCATATTATCCAGCCCAGAAACACACTTTTATAGATCGCAATCGTATCATTAGTGCACTTAGTTTTTGTACTGTTGTTGTTGAAGCTCCAAAAAATAGTGGCGCATTAATCACTGCTAGAAGAAGCACTGAACTAGCAAGACCCCTTTATGCCCTAGCTGGCGAAATCAACAAAACCAATATGCAAGGCAATATGGCTCTAATTAGCAGCGGTGCGGCTGAGCCTATATTTTCAGCTAAACTTTGGGCTGGGGGGCTTCAGTTACCGACTCGCGAACATCAAGAAATCATCACCAGCTCAAATCCACTATTAAAACTGCTCGGCAATGAGCCAATATCTTCAGATCAGTTACTCAAACTAACAGGGCTGAGTATTACAGAACTATCAATAGAGTTGAGTAAACTTATAGCCAAAGGCCATATACGTAAAATCTTCGGACAAAAATATATTAGAGTAGATTAAACACCAAAAGTCTTAGAGAATAATTCTTTATAAGCTCTAGTGCCTTGGCTTTCACTCTCAAGACGGCAATTAATAGAAGCAAATATAAACACACCGTTACCTACTCGCTCTTGAGTCCCGTCCATCGCATAAGTAGCACCAGAAATAAAATCAAGCACGCGAGTAGAAGTGTCACCATCAAGCTGCTGCAAATTAACTATTACAGACTTGCGCTGCTTAAGATGATTCACTATCTCTACACTCTCTTCATAACTGCGCGGTTCAACAAGAACTATATTCAATGGAGCGCTAGTAGTACCCACTACTTGTAGCGGTAAACGCGATGGCTCTTCCATTACTGGCTTAGCGGCAAAATCACTCAAACCATCTTCATCTTTCTTAGGACCCATTCCAAATCTTCCAAATAAATTGTTCATAGCTGACTCCACACTTATATTATCGTCTTTTCCTTTAACCGTCTCGCTCACTCCAGCTAATTTTTGTTTAATCGCAGCTGGTGCAGGAGGAATATTATAGTTAGCCGGGACCTTATATAAAGACTCAAAGCCTTCCATAAGCTTCTTCTCTTCTGGTCCTAGCCACAACTGTTGAAAATCTATATCTCTATTGTTATTGGATTGCACGGTATTGTTTTATTTAACTACAGAATTTAAATTTTGGCCAGCCCCCTCAGCAAAAAATGCCCTACCAATCCTTATCATAGTGGAACCTTCTTGAATGGCAAGAGCATAGTCGTCACTCATGCCCATAGATAGTTCGTTTAGCTGGCAATTATGTTCCCGTTCAAGATCTGTTTTCAGTGTGGCTAATTGTCTGAAAATCACACGCAGATCCATTCTATGACTGGGCTCTGGTGCCATAGTCATCAAACCCTCTATCTTTAGTCCAGGAAATTTAAGCAAAGTGCCAAACTCTTCTAATAAATCTTGAACTTGATAACCGGTCTTAGACTCCTCGGGGCTAAGTTTCACTTGAATAAGCACAGCTTGCTTTAGCTTGAGCATTTCAGCACGAGCCGAGACTAAGGCAGCAAGACTTAGCGAATCTATCGACTGAATCAAGCCGAAACGCCCCACGACCTTATTAACCTTATTCTTCTGCAAATGTCCGCAAAGATGCCAGCGAGCCTCAGGCACTAAAGCGGCAAGTCTATCTATGCGCTGCAGAGCTGCTAATACATAATTCTCAGCAAAATCTCTAATACCAAGCTTATAGGCTTCAATTAGCTGCTCATCACTGGCGTATTTAGTGACTGCTACTATCCTAGGCTGCTGCGAGCCAAGATTGGCGACTAATTCTTGATAACGCTTATCAAGCCCCATAGCTCTACCTTATAATATTTCGCTTAAGGTCGCTGTGTTTAACCCTAAAATATGCTAGATTTTGATTTGTCTCATGGGCTTGTGGCGGAACTGGCAGACGCGCTTGACTTAGGATCAAGTACTTCGGTGTAAGAGTTCGACTCTCTTCAAGCCCACCACTATTATTATAATATTATAATTTAATTATAACTGACTATATTTTGTTGGCTTCATAACCTCGTCTTAACCCTAATTTGATATTCAAAACTAGAGGGCAAGCTATGACTATTGCATTAAGCGCAACACAACTAAAAAAACAACAAGAAGTAAATAATTTCCTTGCTTATTTGGATGGTATCCAATCAGGCAAATATGATTTTCGCACAGAAGAAGTAACCATGCTCTCTGGTTTCAACACAGATGGCGTAGCAGGTCTTTCTAATACAGAAATTAACACTGTTAAAAGTAGGCTAATCAATTTCAGTAATAATATTAGTACTTCTTTTAATGCTGCTGGTGATAAAACTGCTGATTACGATTTGGATAACAATGGCAACGCTACTAATGATGTACAAACACTGGGCTATATAGTTAATGGCAGATCGCAAGCAAATACCAGTGTCAGAATAGCTAATCCTAGCGAAGCACAGGTACCAAGTGTGCCTTATCACTTCGCAACTAAAGGTGGCTACAAAATAGACTATGACGGTCACGACACAACTCTTATTCATGATGCGCAAGGACGGAATTTAGCTCGCATACAAGGCGATCCTCACGTTCAAGAACAAAACAGTGGTGGTTACTGGGATTTCGGTGACGATTCATCATTTATACTTCCAGACGGCACCAAAGTGAGACTTAATACCGAAGGGGGCTCGGGCACTTTTATAACCACTGGCATTGTTGTTGACGATGGCTCCAAAACATTTTACGCTGGCAAAGTCTCTGTTGGTGGTAAGAATTTTGACACCCAAGGCGGAGCAGCTGTTGACGTATCAACACTCAGTGCCGCTGATGCTGCTCTATTTAAGGATGAAAATCTAGCCGACAAAAGCAATCTAGACAACGCTGGTGTTTTCGTATATTCAGAAGCCGCTAATACTGGCAAAGGTGGCTGGGCTATCAAAACCGCTGAAGGTAAGTTTGAAGATGTCAAGAATGAATCTACATACGATTACCGGGTAGCAGGCGGCAATAGTTTTGTTGGTCAGACTGAAGGCATAGTAAAAGTCAGCCACGAAGCCCGCATAGCAGCACTAGATGGAGCCAATGCCAGCAGAATACAAGCTCTTAAAAACAATGGTGCTAGTCTAGCTCTTATAGATAGTTCGTTACTAGAACTTGAGGCTGGTGTTACCAACAGAGTAGATACCTT
Organism: Candidatus Melainabacteria bacterium; assembly: GCA_043787715.1. GTDB lineage: Bacteria > Cyanobacteriota > Vampirovibrionia > LMEP-6097 > LMEP-6097 > CAYUFH01. The sequence continues at coordinate 2,405 of JAYVUR010000056.1, read as the reverse complement.
CAATCAACTACTCAGCTCTGGCAGAGGACTGGGTAATTACCAAAAACTTATTGATGGTGCTTATAGCCAAGCAACTCTTGATGCTTATATCGCTTCAGCCAACAACGGTTCTACTAATCCATATGACAATATGCTAGATGGCAATGTCTCAAAGGCTGTTATAGAAGGACTCTCAACCACAGCTAATCTTAGCGACTCTAGTAAACTTACTTATTCTATTATCGCTAATATCAGAAAAGATCTAAGTGTAGATGCTCTTAAAACCTATACTAACCTTCACAAAGATGTTATCAATGGAACCAATAGTCTTGATTCGTTTATAGCACTAAACAATAGCATCGGCTCAGCCAATATAGATTCTACTGATGTAATCAATTATGCAGCTTTTGCCACTAGACACAAGAATGCGGACAAAGCTAGCTATGATACTTACACTAATTTACTTACTAGCAATAGATCTACTGCCGTGCTTGACGGCTACGAAGCCTTGATCAATCGCAATGCATCAGCCGCTACTAAAACCGCTTTCGCGACTTTAGTGAATACTAATGCTAGCGATAAAGTATTAACTGCCTTCAACAAACTTAGTAGCGATAGTCAAGTAAGTAGTTTTATGAATATCTTCAATAAGACCGCCGCTACAAGCACAAAAGAAGGCTGGTTAGAAGAATTCGCTGATTACAGCAGCACAGGATCTAACGACAAATTAACCGTCCTGAATGATCTAATTAATCTAAATTATGCTAACAGCAAAGCCTTTATCGCAAATGCTGCCAATCTCAGTAAAGCACTTAGCGTACATAACCTAAGCAATGCAACAACAGTGCTGCCAATGCTAGTTACGCTTAACGATGCCGGGGTAAACGATACTGTTAAAGCGGGCTTAGTGGATCTTGCCCAAAAAGGTTCTAGTCAAACCAAACTAAACGCTTACACTGTGATCAATGCTCGCAAACAGCAAAATGAAATCAATGCACTAAAAAACTATTTCGATCTAAATGTAAATGATAGTGTCTTGCAAGCTTTTGTAGATTTAGTATCAGGGGTTAGCAATAATAATAGTGCGAGAATTGGTACCACTAATACTCTAATAGCTCTAAAAGAAACTATTGGTGCAAGAGTTTACCCAGCATCATCAACTGCTGACAGCAGGTTTTCACAACAGGCTGACACAGAAATGGTTAGGACTATCAACACCCTAGTTACTACTATTATTAACAATAGTTCTAGTCATCTAAGTGAAGCAAATGTTCTAGAAAAAGTTAATCAAGAATTACAGAAGTTTGGACAAGCAAATATCAGCAGCAAAAACCAACTAATTGCAATGCGTACCGCAGCAAGCATCGTTAACAATGGGCTAACTAATCTTGATAGTACTATTACAGCTATCACTAGATCAGTCGAATCTGAGTATAACAGTGTTACCAGCCGTAACTATACATCGCCTGAAGATAGAATAAAACACAGACTAGAGTCAAGATTAGAATCTCTGCGCAACAGGAAAACAAATTACGAAAGCACGCTAGGGTCAATCCCTGCGGGATCTACCGAGCGCAAGGATGTTCGGAAAAAGGCTCTTTATGAACGTCGCGTAGCAACAACACTCGCGCAGATTGCAAGCTTAGAAGAACAACTCAAAGCATAGTCAACCAGAAAATTAAAGCGCTCGTAAGAACTTAGCTATAAGCTTAATCTCATCTGGCTTAAGCTGCTTACCCAGCTGATACTCTGCCATAATACGCACAGCTTCATCCAGGCTTCTCACGTTACCATCATGCATATAAGGAAAAGTACTAGATATTTTGCGCAATAATGGCACCTTAAACTTATACCTATCAGACTCTCTATTAGTAACATTGTATCTTCCGTTATCTTCCTTGGCTTTCGCTAATTGAGTTAAACCATTAGTGCCACTAACTCTATCAGCGAAATAATTTTTCGCCATACCCATCTTCTCGAACGACTGCCCACCAAGAGCCGGACCAGCATGACAGCTAGTACAGTTATACTGCTTGAATAGGGCGTAGCCTTTCTTCTCATCAGAACTAAGTGCTGCACTATCACCTCTAAGGTATTTATCGAAGCGTGATGGGGTGACCAATGACTCTTCAAAAGTTGCTATTGCTTCTGCAATTTTATCTCCAGTAATTTCAGGAGAGTTATAAGCAGCCTCAAACAGTTTAAGCATTTCTGGATCTGCTGCTAGCTTCTTAATCACTTGATCCCAATTAGAACCCATCTCAATTGGGTTATGCACTGGACCTGCCGCTTGAGCAGCAAGATCATCAGCTCTGCCATCCCAGAATTGTTTGAAGTTATATACCGAATTGTAAACAGTAGGTGAGTTAATATGCCCTCTATTGCCATTAATCCCTGTCGAGAATTGGCTTTGATCGGTACCACCC
>JAYVUR010000055.1:0-18392 GCA_043787715.1 Candidatus Melainabacteria bacterium | reverse complement strand
GCCGATGGCAGTTGTATTCTTAATGGCATGCTCAAACAAATTAGTGATAACGGTCAACCTCTGTGGCAGCCTGATATTAATTTTACTGCGGTGAATCTTGAGCTTAGTAAAGCAAAATCAATTATTGATAGTTTTATTCAAGTTAGACCGGATAGTGATTCTAAGCTTTTGCGTTTTGCTCAGTTTGAAGTTTATGATGGAGTGATTAATGCTGCTTTGCATATAGATAGATTAGGAGCAGTTGGCAAGCTCAGCTTCGATAAGCTTAATTTCCAATATGATCCTCTTGCTACGCCGTTTAGAGAAGCTCGAGGTAGCGTAGTTATCGGTAGTGATCGTACTGTTAATATTAGTTCGTTGACAGGGTTCTATGGTTCTAGTGAGTTTAAGTTTAATGGTCGTATTAAGAATTTATTCGCTGAGAATCCAGCTAATAGAATTCCAGATTATCAGCTTAATGTTAATGGTAATTTTCTTATGCCAGAGATACTGCCATTATTACCTAAAGTAGTGAAACGTTATTGTGTCTTCAAGGGACGGATGCCAGTTACGCTAAGAGCTAGTGGTAATAAAGCTAAAACCATTATTGATGTTGAAGGAGAATTATCAGCTCTTGATAAGTTTAGTTATTTTGGTTGGTTGGAAATAGATCCTAGCTATAAGGTGCTAGCTAAATCTAAGTTCTTAATTACACCGCAACTTATAGTCTCAGAAGATTCACAGATTTTATTCTCTAAGCCAGGAGCTCCTGAGCAAGCTTCACTTAAAGCCTATTTCAATATCAAAGATTACAATGAGCCTAATGCTATTAATTACTATGCTAAATTCGAAACTCTAAATCCTGAGCCTTATTTGGGTTTTATTGGTCCGCATATACTTACTCTGAAACCTTTTAATGTGCGCTACGGTACGGGTAATTTTATTTGTCAAACCCATGGCAGCGCAATTACACAGCAGACTAACTGCGAGTTTAGATTTGAGGATGCTACTTTTGCTAAGTTCGGTATTGGTGATCTTAATGCTAAAGGTGTTGACGTTAAGTTGCTTGCTGTTGGTGTATTGCCGATGGAGACTAAGATTAGGGCAGCGAGTGGTGATTGGAATACAGTACCTTTTACCAAGCTTAGTCTAGAACTGACTTCTAATGCTAATTCCCTTATTGCCCATAATGTAAAAGCTAATATAGCTGAAGGTGCAGTGCAGACAGATTTTACTTTATATTATGCGGATCTAAGTTCTGATTTTAGTATTCGTGGTCAAGGCTTACCAGCGCATGATGTGGCGCAAGGTATTTGGGCTCTTGGTGCAGAGGTGCCAGAAGGTTTAGTAGATATTAGTTTTACCGGTAAAACTAAGGGTATTGAACAAGTGGATATGTTCTTTAACCTTGTTGGTACTGCTGATATTATGGTCAAGAATGGTAAACTCTCTACGCTCAAATCCATGCAGAGACTGCTTTCAGCAATAAATGGTGTAATGAGTTTTGATCTTAATAATGTCGCTCAGTCTTTAATTAATTTTCAAGGTGGGGTCTTCGATTATGTGATTAGTTCACTTGATTACAATAAAGGCGTGATGAGTACTAAGCGACTCTTATTAAAAGCACCGCAGACTGAGATGATACTTAAGGGTAAGGCTGACTACAATAATGACTATATAGAAATCGATGGTGTTGGATTAATACCTAAACATGAGAAATCTTTGTTAGATAAAATTGGCATCGGTCCTATTAGTATTGGTAACGCCTTGTCATTATTTAAGTCTGGTGATAAGAGTAAGCGTTATTTTACTTTCCAAATGTCGGGGCCTATTTCTAATCAAGAACTAACCAATAAATCTATCCAGGATACTTTTACTTGGGTGGAAGAAGTTCCGCAAGCAAGTCTCTAGCGATTTTAGCTTTAGCGGGCTCTAGGCTCTCAATGAGATCAAGCTCAATATTGAAGCGGTTTTTACGCTTCTGCAGCCACTCAGGGAATCTAGGGTCGCGGCAAGCAGCGCGCATCACTTCATAAGTGTTGGCTTCGAACTTGAAACCTAATTTAGCAGCGAAGCGCACCGCCCTATAAACTCTAGTGGGATCGTCAATAAAACTATTATCGTGGAAAACGCGGATTTGTTTTTTGGCTATGTCTTCTTCGGCGTTGATGGTGTCGTCCTGAACGTGACAGCCGTCATTCTGAGCGTAGCGAAGAATCCCCATACTGCCACTAAGGGATCCTTCGCTATGCTCAGGATGACTAGCTGTTGTAGTTGCAATGACAGCTACAAGTGTGTTAATAGTAAAATCCCTACGCGGCAGATCCTTAGCTATTCTTGCCATACGATCTTCATCGCTGCATAATTCCACATCAGGAAAAGCAGCCGGGCATGGATAAGTTTCAGTGCGTGTACTAGCTAGTTCTATATCGTATTCTTCTAAACCCTCAACTTCTATCTTGGCAGTGTGAAATGGCTCGAAAATCTCTTTCACCTTAATGGCCGGCATTATAATATTGTTATAACTAGATTTATTGCTCAAGGAGCTGATTTTAAGCGCGAAGTCTATTGCATCGCCAGTATAAAGTAGGTCTATGTCTCTGCCTTCCTGCCCCAGTATCTTAAGATCCCTAAGATAGCCACCCACCAGCATTAATAATTCACCTTCAGCTTTAGCTGCAGAGCTGAAACTATTAAGGAAATTAGCCAGTTTTTCTTGCATATGCTCATTATAAACCGGTATTACGTTAATAATTTATTAACAATTGGGGCTTTTTGTGTTACGATTTAGCCTACGGCGATGGATATTAGACCGCAAACTAAAATAGGGCAATGGGCATTGAATGCTTTTGGTCGTGCTGCGGTTAGTGTACATAAAAAATACGGACATTTATTACCACAATCACCCGCACGGGAAACCAATCCTCTGATTGACCGTCTACATGCTGTTCTATCAGCGAAGGATGTTGCTCAACAATCTCGCCCCGCTGATCTTTTGCTGAAGTCTGCTAAAGATGCTGCTCAATCTTTTAGACATATAGGAGCTGCAGCTGATGCTGTATCTCAAGCACGTAATCTGCCAGAGCTATTTGCACCGACAATTCTCAAGGTTCTTGGAGGACGGTTTGTTGATCATAAGAATTTAACGGATGGTTACGCTGATGCTGTTCTAGGAGCTGTTACTACAGCTGCTATGGCTTCTACTAATCCAGCTAGTTTATTAGCTGTTGCTGTAGAGTTGGTGACTAATTTATTAGCTCATCAAAACCCGAGAATTCAGGTTGCAGCAGGAACTCAAATTAGAAAATTGAACCAAGCTTTAGGCACTACTAAACCAACAATAATTAAAGCTAGAAGAGATGATTCTTTGAGAGACTTAGGAATAATGGCTTTATCTGCACCACCACCTGAACCAGTAGAACTAGCCCTCGCTGCCTAAGCCAAAACTTCTTGCGGCAACTTATTAAAGAAACCCGGGAAGGAAGTATTCACGAACTCTGTTTCTAAGATTTCAACATCAGCTAAAGAATATAAAGCAGCAATAGCTGAGCTCATAGCAATACGATGATCACCCTTGCTATTTATAGTGCAGCCACCCTTGAAAGGCTGTCCAGCTCTGCCTTCTATAATCATGCCATCATCAGTAGCTTCGATCTTGGCGCCAAGTGCGCGCAGCATATTAACAGTACTATCTATGCGATTAGATTCTTTCACCTTAAGTTCTTCAGCATCACGAATAATAGTAGTGCCGCTGGCTTGCGCTGCTAGTACTGCTATCACTGGGATTTCATCAATTAATCTTGGGATAATATCACCTTCTATAGTAGTAGCGCGCAGCTCTGAGTAACTAATACTTATATCTGCAACTGGTTCTTTGCCTTCTAGCCTAGGATTAGTTATGCTGATATTAGCGCCCATACTCTTAAGTACATCAATAATGCCAGTGCGGGTGGGATTAATACCAACGCCCTCCAAGACTAGTTTAGAGCCCGGTACTATGGCAGCCGCCACCAAGAAGAAAGCAGCACTAGAAATATCACTAGGTACTGTGAATTTTTGTCCTTGCAGTTTGCTAGCTTCTACACTAGCGCTAAGTCCGTTGATTGTAATTTTGCCACCGAATGCTTCTAGCATTAATTCAGTGTGGTTGCGCGATAGATGATCCTCACTGACGGTAGTAGTTCCTTCGGCATTAAGCCCGGCAAGCAAGAGTGCTGATTTAACTTGAGCTGATGCTATTGGTGAATGATAATTAATACCCTGAAGTTTACTTGGCTTGATAGTTAGTGGGGCTTTGCCGTCGCGGCTCTCGATTAGGGCACCCATTTTAGAAAGAGGTTCTATCACTCGTTTCATCGGTCTGCCACTAAGTGACTCATCACCAGTAAGCGTGGTCGAAAATGCTAAGCCTGAGAATAATCCTGTTAATAAACGCATGCCAGTACCAGAATTACCCAGATAAATCTCACGTTTAGGAGCTGTGAGCGCCGCGAAGCCGCGTCCATGAATACGCAAACTAGTCTCTGAGAGGCTTTCGATTTTCACCCCAAGCGCCTCGAAGGCTTCACGGGTGCAGATACAATCTTCGCCATTCAAAAAATTATCCACTTCGGTAATACCTTCAGCAATGCTGCCGAATATTACTGAGCGGTGCGACACTGATTTATCGCCAGGGATTTTAATAGCACCTTGAAGACCTTTAGGACTTTTGATTTTGGAGATTTTGGTTTTCATGTGTGTGCCACTAAATCATTAGCACTAATAATTTTGCCGTAAATAGCTGACGCCGCTACTGTCGCCGGACTAGCCAAGTGCGCGCGCGAACCTGTGCCCATGCGCCCGGGGAAGTTACGGTTAGTACTTGAGATACAGCGATTACCCGGTGCAACCACACCCATACTCATACCAAGACAAGGACCGCAACTAGCATGAGTCCACAAGGCGCCAGCATCTTGAAAAATATCATGCAAACCTTCGCGCTCAGCTTGGCGTTTAACTGCTTGAGAGCCCGGAGTAATAATAGTAGGAATGCGAACCTTGTGCCCCTTGAGTATCGCTGCAGCAATTCTCAAATCACTAATACGAGCATTAGTGCAGCTACCAATGAAAGCTTGATCTAATTCAAGCTCGGCAACTTTATCACCGGGTTTAAGACCCATATATTCAAGTGCCTTAGTATCAGCATCACTAGGTATAATGCCGTGAGTGTTCACCGCTTCACCGGGATTAATACCCCAAGTTACCATTGGTTCAAGTTTAGAAATATCAAGCTCAATCTCTGTATCGTACTTAGCACCAGGGTCTGCCTTGTATTGCGACCAAGTCTTCACTAGAGCATCGAATTCTTTACTATCTTTAGGAATTTGTTCGCGGTTACGCAAATATTCGAAAGTCACTTCATCAGCTTCGATCATGCCACTGGTAGCCCCCGCTTCTATAGCCATATTACAAATAGTCATGCGCTCTTCCATATCAAGATCGCGGATGCCATCACCAGTGTATTCAAGCACATAGCCAGTACCACCCTTGAAACTAATCTTACTAATGATGGCAAGAATTATGTCCTTGGCATAAACACCGGCTTTGCGTTTGCCAGTGACATTGATGCGCATTACTTTTGGTCTCTTCAGAAGCAGACACTGAGATAACATAGCGCCAGCATTAGCAGTAGTACCGATACCCAATGCAAAACAAGCGAAAGCACCATTAGTACAAGTATGCGAGTCGCCGCAGCAGAGCGTCATACCGGGTTGCACGTAACCGCGCTCAGGCGCGACTATATGACAAATACCATTCTCGCCAATATCAAAATGTCTAATACCATGCTTGCGTGACCACTTGCGCAATAGATCTGCTTGAATAGCTGTAGCGGTGTCCTTCGCCGGTGTCACGTGATCATTAATCGCAAGAATACGCTTAGCATCAAAAATCCTGCCGCCGAACTCCTCGTCTATCTGAATAGCACCCTGCGGAGTAGTAATCTCGTGCGCGACGATTTGATCCATGAACACGAGGTAATTCTCCCCCGGTAGTTCTTCTACCAAGTGCGCGTCCCATACTTTATCGAATAGTGATTTTGCCATATATACGTCTTAAATCAGGCGCTTTTTGGGCAGCCTTAGAGAGATAATCTTAGCAATACAAGAATAATGTTGTTATTTGTGCTTATCTTGTGTTAAGGTTTGTTTTATGGTTGCAGTAGTTTCAGTATTAGGGTTTTCTCTTCAATTTGTCCAAGGTACTACAGGGGTCAGTGAGCGTGCAGCTAGCTTTGCTAAAGAACAATTGATGAGGTTATGGGGTCATGAGTTGGTAATATCAAACGAGGTTTTAGCTAATACTGTTTATAGCCCAGAGGGTGAGGGTATTCCGGATCGGCTTAAAATTATTGAGCCGGATGGTACGGTCATTAGGCTGTATCGTACAACTACTAGAGCAGAGGGGCGCGAGCCATCCAGGACTGTATATGCTTTGTCCAGAAATGGGCAGGATATTAGTGATTTAACTTGGTTCGATGTTACTAATTTGTCAGGACTGCAAGGCAAGAATGATTCAGTCTTTCCGGCTATTAGGTTAGCTTTTGAGAATCGGAAGAAAGCTGCCGCTGCCGCTTTAGCTGCACCCCAAACATAAATTCTCTATAAGTATTGACAAGTGAGGTTTATTTATGTTAAAATAATAAGGTATGGAAAAGTTATCTAGACGTGATTTTTTTGGCTTTGTTTTAGGAGCATCAGGCTTAGTATCAAGAGTAAATGCTGAAACAGCTTCTGAAGCCATTAATCCCAAATTTAATATTCTTAAGGCTGGCCCAGGCTTTGCTATCGTAAAAAATTTAGCAACTAATCAGAGCTATGAAATTCCAGGTCTTCCTCAATTGCCACAGAATTTTGATTCTAAACAACTAGATCGCTTTGCGCAAGAAGCAATGAGGGCTGTTGGGCATTCATCACTTGGTGGGGCACGTGGTTATATCAACAAGCCAGCATTAACACCCATTACGTTGGAATATCTGACGACTAATCCTAATGATGGCAATAATGCTTATATAGATCAGAACGGCAATATTCGTTTCTCAGGTCCTAAACCGAGCGGTATTACAGAAATCGAGTTTCGCGAAAGAGGTATGGCTTTTGCGGTTAATGATGGTGAAATAGCTGTGTATCCAATTTCAATAGCAATTGCTGGGCTTCCAAGTAAAGTAACCAAGTTAAATCAGAAGCAAATTGTGGAATTAGGTTTTAGCAAGAAGGTAGCAGGACAGATTAATTCAAGAGATCTTGCTGTAGTACTAACTACCAAACAATAGGTTCTTAACCCACCCTTAACCTGCATTAGATATATAGGGTTATGACTATTGATAACGCAAGTATTAGTAAATTTGAAAGCGAAAGTCTTTCTTTGCTTGGACAAAAAGAACAAGCTCAAGGAATGGTTTTCCAAGAGAGCTTAGCTGGCAGAGCTGATATGCTTAAGGGTAATATCAGTCAAGCATTAAGCCATTTTGGTAAAGCTGATGATGGCACAGGTATGGTTTCTACTTTGGATTCGGAAATTAAAGCTGCTGGCGCAATGCGTGATACAGCCGTTAAAGAGTCTGTTGCAGCTGAAGCAGCTGAGAAATCTAAAGAAGAGGCTAATCTTAAACTGCTTGATCCTGCATCTTGCTATGTTGATCCTAAGAAACCGCAAATTGCAGTTTGTCCTGGTGCTACAGATGAAAAGAAAGTTTTAGGTAGCGGTACGGTTGATCCTAAAGAACAATCACCAGTAGATAAAAATAAAGTAATTGAAACTGATAAAAAAGTGATTGGCTCTGGCACTGTGTCTCAAACAACAACTGATACAACTAAAGTTAATGCTACTACTAAGCAAGCGAATGCTGCTGATTAATAGTTCAGCTCTCTCCCCCCCCCCAACGAGAAAGAAAAGCCTCCAGTATTGCGGAGGCTTTTTCTTTGGTATGCGTCATTGCGAGGAGCATCGCGACGAAGCAATCCATTTAACCAAGGCTTAACCTAAGTTCAATATAACTAAGTAGATGGCAACTAACGGCGCCAATATTAATAATCCCTCACTACAAGGCTATGTAGCACCTAAGCAGCTTGAGCAGCCAGTAGCAGAAAGGCCGCGCGTAAAGCAGCATAGTACTGCTCATACTGAACGTAGTCATAGTAAACAACGTGGACTTGAGAAAGATACTTTTCAAAAAGCAGAAGTTAAGCAAGAGGTTCTTCGCCATAGTCAAGAAACTACAGTCAAAAAACATAGTCCAGAGCAAGCACAGCAGCTAGCTCAGAAGATCGCAAATAATTCTATTGCTACAGGTAATGCTGCACTAATTGCTCAGCCTAATACTCAAAAACCAGAAGATAAAAAAGATTCCAAGAACATTGAGCGTAAAATTGCTCGTTTGGTGCGTGAAGGTAAAACTGGTGAGGCTTCTGAGTTAGCTACTACTGAAATCAAAAATGCTTTTGCGAAACGCGATATTGAATCTGCTAATAAGTGGATGCAGAAGCAGCAGAAGATTCGTTCTGGTAAATTAAGTTTACCGACACCAGATCTAGTTGCTGATGGACAAATGTCTACTATATATGCACGCGGACTAAGTAATGCTGCAGAAACTACGGATCTCTTGAATAATATTGCAGCTACCCCCGGTGCTGGTAGTGTTGCTGATGCCAAGCTGGCAAGTTACCTGCGTAATAAGTCTGGTACTGAGCGTATGGCAGCGCCTGCTCCTAACTATACGCCTAAAGCTGCTTCGATTACTGAGCGCGCGACAACTATAGCTTCACTTATAGCTATTACCGGTAATGCACCATGGGACAGCAAAAACATGACTAAGGTCATGCTTTTGCGCTCTTAACATGAGTGCAGAATCTATGGTGCCGCGCTCGCTGTTTTCAGCTAGGTTCGAATAAATATTACGTATTAGAATAGTATAGTGAGCGATAAACTACCAGCCAAAACGACAGCTGAAATTCGTGCTGAGTACGAGCAGATGATGGTGCGCGCGGCTATTAAGGTCGCGATATTAAGTTTTATTAATCAGAAGCATGAAGTGATCCCTGAGGACTTGCAAGGCTATTGGGATAGCCTTGATGCTTTTGCTTGGGCTCAGCATCTTAAATATTTTAAGCAAGAACTTAAGACTTATAAGCAGCAGCGGGTCAAAGAATTATTGTTAGATTTGGATAACTATATTATCGATTGTAAGCGCTTGGTGCCGGCTTTTAATCGCAGTCGCGAAGAAGTCTTGTTGATGGTAGCGATAGGACAGCTTGATATTAAGGAGTTCGTAGGTGCTTTTTCGCAGCTGCCAAGTAACCGCGAGAAGCTTGATCGTAAATTACATAAAGAATTGAAGTTATTAGATTATGCTGATGATTTAGATCTCAAACGACTTGATGAGTTGACTTTAATGCTTGATAAACCACGTATTAAGAAGAAGGAAGTCGATGAGATAGAAAAAGAAATCTCGGCTATAGATACTAGTATTCAAGTACGTAAAGGAAAACGAGAGAGTATGGCTATTAAGCTTGTTGAATGGAAAGCTCGCGGTAATATTGATATTGCTGATGGCAAGAAATTTCGCTTAGATGCCTAGTAGATATAGTATATACACTAAGAGTTAAATTTTTTTGCTATCATTTTCTCCACTTGACCAATAAATAACGAACTCTCAAGGGAGCAGTTTTGGTCATGGACATAGGGGGCAAATGATACCGTTTACAACAATAGTGGCCGCGATAGGCCTTAGTCTTAGTTTATTTTTAGTTACAACATTCAAGGGTTTCGATAATTATCATCAGGTGCAGCAAGTGACGCACAGTTACGATACTAGTTCGTTGGCTGCTGCTTCACGAGTAGCTCGTAGCGCTTCTAATTTGCTTGCTGGGCTTAGTAGTTCACTGGCTACTAGTAATGCAACAAGCGCAAGCGAGATTAACAATCGCTATCAACTATTACAAAACTATTTAAGTGAAATTGACACTATGGCAAGTGCAAACCCATCAGTCTTAATGGATACTATTGCTAAGGGTTTGAATTATGGCTCGACTAAGGTCTTGCATAAATCTTATACTGTGGATTTAATCCAAAGTAACTATATCCCAGCACAAGAGACTAAGTCTCAAGCTCGTTACTCCCAAGTTCTTGTCAGTGATGCTAATGTAGCGAAAATCATTAGCCCTCTGCAGTTGCGCTCTGATCTAGATGCTGGTTCTAGTAAGCTAAGGATATCCACTACTATGCTCTCTAAGCTAGTTAGTGACACGACGGTGATAGCAGCTAATCCCAGTGCATATGGGCTAGAGATCGATAATAGAGGTATAGATCTAAGTAATTTGCCTAATGGAACTAGAGTGGATTTACAAGTGCCATTAGCTAATCTTGCTATTAATCCAAGCAATGATAAAAATACTACGGTGAAGCTAGTGCGCAAACAAGCCGTGGCACAGATTAGATTTAATAGTACTGTAGTTGCGGCACAGCCTCTAGTGGTGACTCCAGCAGCACCGGCACCAGTAGTGCTACCCGCCCCGGGTTTTAGTACCAGCTGTAATGCTGGCTGGCAGTGGAGTCTAACAACTATGCAATGTGTTAAATCTATTCCAAGTATAGATCTAATCTTGCAAGCGATACCGAATGATCAGGTTGGGATAATTTTTAATCCCAATAAAGCTGTAAGTATAACTAATCCAGTCGAGATAGTTAATAAAAAAACAGGTGGCATGAATTCTATTTATACTCAGGCGGATGGTAATTTACACGTTACTATTGGCATGATTCCTACCAAGGCTAATGGTATTAGTAATAATGTTGCTGATGCACCCAAGATACTTAATGGAGATTTTGAAGTATCGGCCACCTTATATGGTATTAATGCTGCTGATGAACTCGGTCCGAATTTGGTTTTAGGTGGTACTGCTGCTGGAGCCACCGTTACACTTGATACTTTACCGCGTATGCGTACGCGCTATGCTACGGTCAGTTCTAATATTAGGTTTAATGGTCGTGCTGTGCCAGCTGGCTCCGTGGTCGTCGCTGTGCGTAAAGCAGGTCTTAGTATGGGCAGACCGGATGCCGCAGATGCTGAGTTCGAGTCTTATCGCGTATATAGTCGTGAAGGAATATTTCTCGGGCAATTCGGTGCTCAATTCGGTGTTGATAATGCTTCTAAACTAAGATTTAATTACACTGCGCAAGGTACTATTTATAACGATGCTAATTTCGGTCAAATACCGATATATCAAGAATTTAGTACTAATACCTTGTTTAATGTTAGTTCTCCATTTCAAGCAGTTGCTGCGTGGTTGAGAATGCAATCTGACCTCGCTGCTAATATGCAGGTGGATATTCTCAATCGTAAGAGTAGTTGGCAAACTAGAATATTTAATCAGATTTACACTACGGGTACTGTTGATTTTGGGATTACTGACCCGAATGAATTAGTGTATATTGCTGAAGTGTTTAGTCAAGAAGGTAATATTGCGGCTTTTAAGGAAGTATATCCAGATCCAGTCGCTCAGCCCAATAGCACTGCTACTACATTGTTTGCTAGTCGCTTCGATGCGGCTGTAGCTTATGCTAAAGCTGCAGTCACCAAAAAACTAATAGAAGATGGTTTACTTGAAGCTAATAAAACCACTCTTGATGATGCTACTAATGCTAGTTCTGATTTGGCTACAGCTAAGGCTGAACTAAGTGCTGCTAAAACTGGACTTGATGCAGCTAATAAAGCTTATGATGACTATATTAAGAGTCTAGCTGCTAAAACAGTGGTGCCCAGCTCTGGTGCAAGCACTGCAGTCAAAATTACTACTCCAACCGTTGGGCCTTCTACTATTAGTGGTAATGTGGCACCGGTGCCTATAAGTACTAGTAAGAAGAATAGCAACAAGAAAAAATAACTAAGGCTTAATTGCTATTTTCATTGCTTGCCCCTTGAGTTGCAATTCCAGAGCTTCTTCTAGTTTAGCGAGGGGGAACTCGTGACTAATAAGATTAGACATAGTGATAGCACCGCTGCTAATCAATTCCAGAGCGGTTTTTATATGCACTGGCGTATGATGGAAGACACCGATTACGTGCAACTCTTCATAATGTAGCTTGTAAGTATCTAGTTCTATATTAGTGCCCGGACTGCAACCGCCGAACATATTGACCAGCCCGCCCGGACGAGTGAGTCTGAGTGCTGCTTGCCAGCTATCGAGTTTGCCGACGGCTTCTATAACTTTATCGGGTCCATAAGGAGCTTGTTCATAGAATCTTGCTTCCCATAATTTACTTAGTTTATCGGCATTAAGAATCTCATCATCGAAGCATAAGCTAATATCTACTATATAGTCAGCACCATTATCCCGAGCAAGTTCTAGTTTTTGAGAGGATCTACCTAGGGCTGCTATTTTAATGCCTCTATGCTTAGCTAGTTTAATAAAGCTTTGACCAATAGCACCAAGCCCAAGTACGGCAACTATATCACTACTCTGTATATTCGATCTATCAAGTCCGTGTAAGGCAACAGCAAGTGTTTGAGTGGCAGCGGCTTCCTTGGCATCTAGTCCTTGAGGGACTTTGAGTAGGTTGTGCTTGACTATGCGTTCAGGGATTTTGAGGTATTCAGCGAAAGAACCATTAAGAAATTGCAAATCGCGGCAGAGAGAGTATTCTTGCTTCTTGCAGAAGTAACAGTCATAACAGGGTGCAGTGTTCGCACTAACTACTCTGTCGCCGATAGCGAAACCTTGCACCGCCGAACCAAGCTGAGTAATAGTGCCGCAATATTCATAACCGAAGGCGCTTGGGGTGTTTTTGATTAGTTTAGGGTGCCCGCGCAAATATGTTTTGAGGTCAGTGCCACCAGTAAGAGCAAGCTCCACTTTAACTAGTACTTCGCTAGCAGCCAAATCATCAAGCTCATATTCTTCGTACCTTAGATCACGCGGTCCGTGATATAACATCGCCTTCATAGGCTTCTCCTTGGTGCGACTATGATATTAGAAAGTAATAAACCGCCGACTAGAGCAATAGTGATTAAGAACATCTCAAAAGCAGTATTGATGCCGATTAGCGTATTTTGCGCGATAAGCATTGATAGACCTTTGAAGCCTATACTGCCTGGTACAAGAAGAATTAAGCCTGGAAGTTCTATGGTCGCTGCTGGGTGTTTGAATACTCGCGCATAAATATTACTACTAGCACCTACTATGAATGCCGCGACGAAGGCTGCTGCGCTAGGTCCGAATTGCATCGCGATATAACGCGAGCTGAGATAGGCAAGAGTACCTGCAAGAAGTATCCACGGCAAATCTCTAAATCTACCGCGAAATATAACCATAAAAGCTAGTGGTGCTAATAATAAAGCTAACCAGCGCCAAGACTCATCAATGGGATTAGTTACTTCTAGATAGTTAACCATGGGATTAAAGTGTTTGACAATTGAATAACCCAAGAGTACGCCGAAAGCAAGTTTCATAAAACTTACTATTGCGCCCATCAGCCTTGCTGTACCAGCGACTAAGTTATGTGTCGCCAGCTCAGTCATAGCTATAGTAAGGGTTAGCCCTGGTATTAGTACTATTAGGCTCGCTAGAGTGACTAATTGAATAGAGAAACTTGGGGTCTTAATAAATATCAATGAAGCGCAAGCCGCTGCAATAAATGCAGCAAGAAACTCCTCAAAATTCTTCGTGACCTCGTGGCGCTTGCAAGCAATACAAACTATTCCCACTATTAATCCTAAGAATAATGAGGTTAGTATATCGATACTGCTAGCACCGAAGAACACTGTCGCCATTGTTGCTATGGCACCATGAGCCAAAACTTCATAGGGAGCTGGGTAAGATTTGAGTTTAATTATTTGCTCTAGTTTTTGGTTTGCTTCTTCTAAGTCGATTTGATGAGCGATAATCTCATCACCCAATTCATCGAGTAAAAGCATTTTGCGTAAATTAACATCAGCAGGTTTAACTCGTTGCAGGGCGTGCTTGCTACCATCGCTGGTTTCAAAAGACGCCATGATCATGGTTGGTACACAGAAAAACTGCCCCTTAAGCTTAAGAGCGCGGCTAACATTATTAAGAGCACTCTCTAGGCTATGCGCTGCTGCTCCATAACTATGAAATGCAGCACCAAGCCGCATAATAAAGTCTATGGCTCTGTCACTGTGAGATAACACGCTGGGTAAATTATATCACTTTGTAGTGTCGTCCTAAGGGGGGGCGTAGCGCGAAGGATCCCTATCTGGGGGTCCTTCACTGTGTTCAGGATGACTAGGAACATAAGGTTCCTAGTCTCGTCAGTAAAGCTAAGGTTAGTTATACTAATCTTAGTAGTATTTTGCTCTAGTGAAAATAAGAAAATCAACTATAACTAATTCTTCGCGTTTGGCTTTAGCTTTATTACTTAGCTCGAGTCCTGTGATGGCTACTGTGGTGGTGCCAGAAGCGCATTGGAGTATTTATAGTGAAGGGGTCAGGCAAGAGAAGCTTGGCAACCAAAGACAAGCGGTTTTGCAGTACACTAATGCTCTTAATATTGAGAGTCGTGATGCCGATACCTTAATTAAGCTTGGCTTGATGTATCTTCATAGTGACTCTACTGAAGCTGATTTGCGGGCACAGAGCCTCAAAAAAGCTATTGACTATCTTAATAAGGCAGATAGTGTTCGTCGAGGTGACGCTATGGTCAATATGTTACTTGGTCAAGCTAATCAAAGCCTCGGCAACTACCAAGACTCTATTGCTTACTATCAGAAAGCAATTAATGCTGAACCCGATAACACTCTTATTAAGCTGGATTTAGGGGTTCTTTATTATGAAGAGCATAATTATAAGCAAGCTATTGAACTACTGAGTAAAGTAGTGATGGCATACCCAGAGAATCTTAAGGCTCGTGGTTATTTGGGTGCATCGTTGCAGGCTACAGGTAATTATATTGCAGCTATTGAGCAGTATAACTATGTTGCGAGTTATGAGCAAAACCATTTTAGTATTCTCAAGAATCTCGGTGATTCTTGGCTAGCTCTTGAACAGTTCGATAAAGCCAAAGAAAATTACAGTCAAGCGCGTACTGTTGATCCTAAAGTACCTAATACTTATGCTGACTTAGCTTATGTCGCCATCAAAGAAAAAGACTATGCTTCAGCAGTAGAATACTACAAACAAGCACTGAAACTTAAAGATGATGATAATTGGCGTAAGTCTCTTGCTTACTCGCTTTGGGCTAATAATAGCTTGGAAGAAGCTGTTACAAAGTTCCAAGAGCTTGGTGATTATAATATTGTCGCTTATTTGTATCAAGTATTGGGTAATAATGAGCAAGCCATAGTTAATTACAAGTTAGCTATCGCTAAAGACCCTAAAGATCTTAAGAGCGCTTATAATCTAGCGCGCCTCTATCATGACACCCAGCAACAAGCCAAGGCTATTGATCTTTATAGTAAGTTACTAGAATATAAACCTAATGATTCTGAAGTGATGTTCTTGCTAGCTGTAGCTCAGCAAGAGCTTGGTGCTAATGAGCAAGCTGTTAAGAGTTACGATGAGATACTTGCACTTAATGATGGTATTGCTAATAACAACACTGAATTGCGCACCAAGACTATGTTTAATGCAGCGGTGGCTTATCGCAACATGAATAATTTAACTAAGGCTGAAGAATATTTCGAAAAAGTACTTGGTACTGATGCTAAATTCGAGAAAGCGAATGACGTCTATAAAGAACTAAGTTTTATCAAGATTGCTCTTAATAAGAATAGCGAAGCTGAGAAAATTATCGGTGACTGGCTTAAAGAAAGTCCTACTAGTGTAGAGGCGCGTAATCTTTATGCTGATTATTTAATTCACAAATCTAAAGAGCAGCAAGCTATAGAGCAGTTGCGCTTAGCTTCAGCTTTGGACAAAACTACTGAAACGAGATTGAAGTTGGCAAATCTATTACATAGTCAGAATAATCTTTATGAAGCACTCGCTGAATACCAAGCCATATTGAAGAAAGAGCCTGATAATATAACGGCCTTGCTTGGTGCTGCAAACAATTTTAGAGCATTGGGTTTGAGAGACGAAGCTAAGGATCTATACAAACGTACCTTGCTTAAATATCCAGATGATTTGCTTGCTAATTATAATTACGGTCTAATTTTACAAGAAGAGAAAAAAGTCCAAGAGGCATTAACTTACTACTCTAAAGTAGAGAAGATTAATCCGGGTTTTAGTGAGAACTATTATGTAATGGGGCTTTGTTATTGGGATTTAGGTAATAAAGATGCTGCCACAAATGCATGGAAAAAATTCTTACTAGGTTCTGGTGATGAAACATTACGTCATGAAATTATGAAACGTCTCAACGAAGAGAAAGCGGTTGCGCCGGCTGCTACAATAAATAATAATGTCTCTAGATCTATTATCAGCAGAGATAAGACCGGGCGCTGCTAAGGCCCTAGAACAGCTCTTGGCTAAAGCTAAGCAAGAAAAACGCCAACTAAGAGTGAAGCTTGGTATAGATCCTACTAGTTCAGATTTGCATTTGGGGCATATGGTTTGTATTCAAGTCTTGAAGCAGTTTCAAGCAGCTGGTCATCTGCCGGTACTTATCATTGGTGGTTACACCGCTCAAGTCGGTGATCCTTCTGGGCGTAATGAAGCGCGCCCACCACTATCGCGCGAGGATGTAACTAAGCACGCTAAGACCTATCTAGATCAAGTGGCTAGAGTGCTTGATCTTAGTAAGGCTGAAGTGCACAACAATG
Source organism: Candidatus Melainabacteria bacterium (assembly GCA_043787715.1). Classification (GTDB taxonomy): domain Bacteria; phylum Cyanobacteriota; class Vampirovibrionia; order LMEP-6097; family LMEP-6097; genus CAYUFH01. The sequence continues at coordinate 1,657 of JAYVUR010000055.1, read as the reverse complement.
CTGATTGGTTCGAGAAATTCAGCATGACTGATATAGTCAAACTCGCCGCTAAAGTCACTATCAATCAAATGCTAGCTAAAGATGCTTTTGGTAATCGCCTCGATGAGGGTCATCCTTTATATATGCATGAGATTTTTTATCCTGTTCTGCAGGGCTATGATAGCGTGCAGATTAAGGCTGATATAGAGCTTGGTGGCAATGATCAAATCTTCAATCTAATGGTTGGTAGAGATTTACAGAAGGTCTACGGTCAAGAGCCGCAAATAGCTATTACAATGCCCTTACTAATTGGGCTTGATGGGCAGAAGAAAATGTCTAAAACCAGCGGCAATTACATCGGACTTACCGATAGTCCAGCAGAGATCTTCGCTAAGATCATGAGCATTAGTGATGAGATGATTCCTCATTATTATGAGCTTGCTGCAAGCGCCTCGGCTGCCAAGCTTGCTGAAGTTAAAGCAGCACTTGCTGATGCTAAGGTTAATCCGCGTGATATTAAGGCTGCTCTTGGAAAAACCATAGTCGAGATTTATTATTCAGCCTCTGATGCTGAGTCTGCCGAGCAGCAATTCACTGCTCAGTTTAAACAGAATATTATCCCAGATGATATTCCGGAAATTAGCCTGTCGCAGCTCGCTACTAAACTAGCTACAGCAGGTGGTGGTAGTAGCGAAGGCTGTGAACTAGCGCAGTTAATGGTAGAAGCTGGGCTCTCGCCTTCACGCGCTGAATCAAAGCGTCTAGTGGCTGGTGGCGGAGTTAAACTCGATGGTGCCAAGATCGAAGATCCTTTTATCATGCTCTCAAATACTGATGCTAATAAGGTTCTACAAATAGGTAAGCGTAAGTTTGTTCGTTTAGTCGCATGAATATAGCAGCACTGAGTATTGCTAAACAAGAAGAAGTGGATCGCTTAGTAGCTTACCTTGATGCTAATTTGGGTTTTATCACTGAATTATTGCAGGCAGATATTAGATTATTCATCAGGCAGGCTGACGGCAGGATAGTATTGTATAACTACTATCAATCTCATAGAGATTCTCTATATATGGACGCGCATAACTTGGACAAAACCAAGGGTAAAACTCTTGATGCGCATAAGGATATTTTTGTGCATAAGGCTTTCGAGCATGGCAGACCAGTTATTGGTCAGTATGGTCTTGTTATTAATAATAGACCTATACAAGAGTTTGCTTATCCAATATTAATGCAAGAAGATGATAGTAAGGAAGCGGTAGCGGTGATTGCTGTTGAGCGTGATATATATCTCACCCGTGCTAATCTAGGCCAGCACTGGGATTCTATTGCTGATAACTTAGTTAAGAGCTTGCAGGAGCGTATTAATACTCAGCAAACTCAAGTAAGGTTCCCGCTTATTTCACTGGGTGAAGGTGTGATTATAGTACGCAAGCCAGCCAATATATTTTTTATTAGCCCTTTTGCTATTCACCTATTATCGGAATTAGGTGGACATCATAGCGGACAGTTCGTCGGTAGATCATTAGATGAATTATTTTCTGGTAGTATGCGTAAGAGTCGTGGCAAAAACCCTCGTGCTGCTATTTCACAAATCGAAGAAGTTTCTTTAGCGCGCCGTACAGTAGTTCTGCGTTATATAGACATCAATGCTGAGATCTCTGTTGTGCTGATTAAAGAC
>JAYVUR010000054.1:0-6188 GCA_043787715.1 Candidatus Melainabacteria bacterium | reverse complement strand
TAGGACTGTAATTATAGCTATAATCACTACTACTATGTCCGGGGCTAGCCCTATATCTTATTATTCAGCCGAGGCTTATAAGCTAAGGCGCTTATTAGCCCTTCGTGCTGAAGGCTTAGTGCCATTGCTTAGGCAAGTTGGAGAGTTGGCAGCATCTGATTATGATTGCCGGCAGTCAGCCAGTTTCGAACTGTTGCATAAAGCTGCAACTAAGAGCCTTGAGGCGCAATATGCTTTTCATGAGCGGCTTCTTGGCTTAATGGATAAATGGCTTATCGCACCACGCTGGATAACTTTATTCCAGCAACTAGCAAGTAGCCATTACAATAAGGAACATGGCGGAGGACCTAGACCAAAAGTTAGAAAGCTGGGCTAATATTAATTCTTATTCTTATAACCTTAGTGGTTTGGAGAAAATGCAGCAGCTGCTTCAAGCTGAGCTGCAAGCTTTGGGCGCGCGCGTGCACGTGCAGCAACTTGAAGATCATAGCTATATTAATGATCAAGGTTTAGTGGAGAAGCGTAAGCTTGGCAAAATGCTGATCGCAACTAAAGCCAAACCTCAAGCCAAACTCAAAATTCTTCTGGGCGGACACATGGATACTGTTTATCCGCCTGAGCATCATTTTCAGGCTTGCCGTAATCTAGATGCTAATACTCTTAATGGTCCAGGGGTGGCTGATCTCAAAGGCGGGCTAATAGTGATGCTTGAAGCTCTCAAAAAATTTGAAGCAAGCGAGCTGGCTGAAAATCTAGCGTGGACAGTTTTTATAAACCCTGATGAAGAATTAGGTTCACCGGGCTCGGCTCCTATACTTGAAGAGCTGGCTAGACAGCATGATATCGGTCTTGTTTATGAACCAAGTCTTGCTGATGGTTCGCTAGCTTATAAGCGCATGGGCACTGGTAATTTTACGGTAGTTCTGCGCGGCAAAGCGGCGCATGTTGGTAGGGATTTCAAATCTGGACGTAATGCTGTAGTTGCTGTAGCGCGCATGGCAGCTGAGATGAATAAGCTTAATAAGGATAATAATATTATCCTCAATGTCGCCAATATTATCTCAGAAGGTCCACTCAATGTGGTGCCGGATCTGGCGCTACTACGCTTCAATGTGCGCATAGCGGATAATAAACGCGGCGATATTATTCTGAAGAAGATTAATAAGATCATAGAAAAAATTTCTAAGCGCACCGGTGTTGTAGCAGAGTTGCATGGTAACTTCAACCGTAAAGCGAAAGTACCAGATGCTAGGTTAGCTAAACTCTACAAACTGGTGCAGGACTGCGCTCGCAAACTTGGACTGGAAATTAAACTGCGTGATACTGGTGGTTGCTGTGATGGTAATAATTTATGGGAGCATGGGCTGGTGAACGTGGATACTCTAGGTGTGCGTGGCGGCAATATACATAGTGATGCGGAGTTCGTGTTACTAGATAGTATTTCGGAGAGAGTCGAACTTAGTTATAAATTACTGTATAAATTAGCGGTTAGGTAAATGCCTGAGATTCGTTTATGTTATGCCCCTGATTATGGGTAATATATAAGTAGTGTTCACCATCCGCCCAGTAAAAGAATCCGACCTCGAACAGCTATTAATGCTCGCGGCTGAGACTGGTCCGGGTATGACTAGTTTGCCTGCCGACCCAGAATTGTTAGGCAAAAAAATCCGCAACTCAGTAAATAGTTTTAAGATTGAGCCGATTAAACCCGGTGAAGAATCATATATGTTCGTGCTCGAAGAAGCTGGACGTATTAGAGCTTGCTCAGCAATTAGAGCTAAGATCGGTGGCTTTGAGCCATTCTATTCTTATGAAATCAAGACTGCGCATCATGTCTCTGAAGCACTTCAAATTGATAAGCGTATAGAGTATTTGCAGTTGATCACCGAGCATGACGGCCCTACTATCATTAGTTCATTATTCGTAGATCCCAGTGAGCGTGCTAAGGGTTATGGCAAATATATGACCTTGGTTAGATTTTTATTCATGGCAAGTTTTAGGCAACGCTTCGAAGATACGGTGATAGCTGAGATGCGCGGCTATATTAATGCTGAGGGCAAGTCACCGTTTTGGGAAGCTACGGTTAGGCATTTCATGGATATGGATTTTACTCGTGCTGATTATTTGAGTGTGAAGGATAAGGGGTTTATTGCTGATCTGATGCCGCACTATCCTTTGTATATTCCTCTTCTAAGTTCAGTAGTTTGTGATGCTATTGGCGCGGTGCATGATGATACTCTGAGTGCACTTAGGTCTTTAGAGAAGCAAGGCTTCAAATGGGATAGGCATGTAGATATTTTCGATGCGGGTCCGCGTATAGCTTCTGCGACTGATGAGATAGCTGCAGTGCATGAAAGTATAAGTGCTAAAGCGGATATTGCTTTTGCTGGTGGTAATAATAGTAAAACCTGTTTGATAACTAATAACAATCTTGAATTTAGAGCGACTGTAGCTGCGCTAGAATATTTCCCGGCAGAAGGTAGAGCGATGATAGATAGTGATACAGCAGCTACACTTAATCTTAGTCAGGGAGCTAATTTGAGGTTTGTTGAGGTTTAGATGTTAGGGTTTGGTCAAGAGTTTAAGTCGATCAATCCAGCCACTGGCGAAGTGATATGGCAGGGCAGGGCTGATACTGAAGCCGATATTAGTCTTGCTATTGATAATGCTAGAGAAGCATTTAAGTCTTGGTCTAAACTTAGCTTCGAGACTAGAGTAGAATACGTTGCTAAGTTTATTGAATTGTTAACTCGTGAGAGACATTTTATTGCACATGCTATCTCGAAGGAAGTAGGTAAGCCATTATGGGAGTCAGAAACCGAAGTGACTACTATGATCAATAAGTTCAAGATTTCGGTCGAGTCTTACCAGAACCGTACTGGGCTTCGCGAGCAGGGTGTTTCTGTTACTCGTCATAAGCCTATTGGTGTGATGGCGGTTTTCGGTCCTTATAATTTTCCGGCGCATGTACCCAATGGTCATATTATTCCAGCCTTGCTAGCTGGCAACACTATAGTATTTAAGCCTAGTGAGCTTACTCCTATGGTCGCTGAAGATGTGATCAAACTCTGGCACCAAGCAGCTTTGCCGATAGGGGTGCTGAACTTAGTGCAAGGTGGAGCTGAAGCTGGTGTGATGCTCACTAAGGACGATAGAATAGATGGCTATCTCTTCACTGGTAGTTCGCGTACTGGTGTGGCTATTCACCAAGCATTGGCTGGTAAGCCGCAGAAGATGTTGGCGCTTGAGATGGGTGGTAATAACCCACTAATAGTGCATGATATTAATGACTATAAGGCTGCAGCCTATCTTACTGTGCAATCGGCATTCCTGACTAGCGGACAGCGTTGTACTTGTGCACGTAGATTAATCCTTGTAGAGAATGATGAAGCGCGCAGATTTATGGAAGTGTTTATGTCCATGACTAGCCGCCTTAAGATAGGTGCGTATCATCAAGATGATATTTTTATGGGACCAGTGATTAGTGCTAAGCAAGCAGAGAGCTTGCTTGTAAGTCAAAAAGCCTTCGTTAAGGGTGGTGCTTGTCCGCTACTACCTATGGAGCGCAATTACCTTAGTGGCTATGAAGAGAAGTCGCTGACTGCTTTTCTGAGCCCCGGTATAGTTGATGTTACTGACTGCGCAGATAGAGCCGATCACGAGAACTTCGGTCCACTGCTGCAAGTTGTTAGGGTGAAGAATATAGAATCAGCGATTGCGGAAGCGAATAATACTAGCTATGGACTATCTGCTGGCTTGATTAGTAATAATGCTAGTCTCTTTGCGCGGGTGCGTGATGAAGTGAGAGCGGGATTGATTAATTGGAATCAACAGCTTACTGGAGCTAGTAGTAATGCGCCCTTTGGTGGCATCGGTCTTAGTGGTAATTTTCGCCCTAGTGCTTATTATGCTGCTGATTATTGTGCTTATCCTGTGGCTTCCATGGAATCGGCTGAGCTTAAATTGCCTGAGAATATAAGTCCGGGGATAAGAATTGACTAAAGCATACGAAGTGAATTTCGACGGTCTAATGGGTCCCACTCATAATTATTCTGGGCTTGCTTTTGGTAATGTCGCTTCTATGGATAATCGGGGACTAGTTTCCAGCCCTCTTAGAGCGGCTTTGCAGGGTCTAGAGAAGATGAAGCTCTTGCATGACTTGGGTCTCAAGCAAGCAGTATTGCCGCCGCAGCCAAGACCGGCACTTGGGCTTTTACGTGAATATTTACGACATTCTGAGCGTAGCGAAGAATCCCTAGGTGGCAGCATGGGGATTGCCACGGCGATGCAGCCTGTAGTGAGCAGAGCGAATCTATCGCCTCGCAATGACGTCAGTGATGACGAATTAATCACTGCAGTCTATAAATCTAGTCCGCAATTACTCTCGGCTTTTTATTCAGCCTCATCGATGTGGACTGCTAATGCCGCTACAGTGTCGCCAAGTGCTGATACTATTGACGGGCGCCTGCACCTTAGCGTTAGCAATCTTGCTAGTGGCTTGCACCGTTCTATAGAGCCTAGTTATACTTATGCCGCTCTCAAGCAGATTTTCGCTGATGAGTCATGCTTCGCGCTGCATGAAGCTATCACGCCGTCATTGCGAGGAGCCAGATTCGCTTCGCTCACTGCAGGCTGCGGCGACGAAGCAATCTCTATGGGCGATGAGGGAGCCGCTAATCATAATCGCTTCGCTAAGAGTTATGGTGAAGCTGGACTAGAGATCTTCGTTTATGGCGGGGCCTCTACTAAGTATCCCGCGCGCCAAAGCTTAACAGCTTCAATGTTAGTCGCTGAGAGGCATGGACTTAATCCTGATGCTTGTATTTTTGCTGAGCAGTCAGCCATAGCTATAGATGCTGGAGTTTTTCATAATGATGTGATTAGTGTAAGTAATCAAACTATGTACTTCTGCCATGAAGATGCTTTTACTGATACTAGCCGAGTGATCGATGAATTGCGCGAGAAGTTTCCGCAGCTCAGCTTGTATATGGTTAGTGGCGAGCAGCTAGCACTTGAAGATGCTGTTAAGTCATACCTCTACAATTCTCAGATTATCACTCTAGCTAATGGCGAGATGCTACTGATAGCTCCGCTTGAAGCTCGTGAGAATCAAGCTTCGCGCCGAGTGATTGAGCAACTCTTAGCCGCTGATAATCCGGTTACTCGCGTTGAGTTTCTTGATTTGCGCGAAAGTATGCGTAATGGTGGCGGACCTGCTTGTCTTAGACTGCGGGTGGTGATGACGGACAGGGAGCTATCAGCGATGAAACAATCTGTGTTATTCACCGATAAGCTCTATACCGAATTGAAAGCCTGTATCCAAAAGACTTATAGAGAGGAATTAAGACCAGAAGATCTTGGCGATACTAAGTTTGCCATGGAGGCGATGGAAGCGTATAGGCAGGTGATTAAGGTTTTGGGGCTTACGGCTGTGTCATGACAGCATCTTTGTAGATGCCCGATAGTTGATTTAGGTTAGGAAGTGCTAGGGCATGTGCAATTGCTGTAGCTCTATTTGCTATACCAGTATGTGCTTCCATGTATTCAATAGCCGCAGCTTCAGCTGAGCTTGTGAAGTTGAAATGAATAGGTGTATCCCAGAAGACGCCGATTAGTTTCTTCACGTTAACACCGCCATTGTGCAGAGGAACGGTGCGAGCTAATGCTATTAAAAACTGATCAACTATTCTAAAGAATTTGGGCAGTTGAATTGCTGCGTCTTTGGCATCTATATGTTCTAGATCTAATTTGTGTAAACTGCAGAGCAGTGCATCCTTAACCTGCTGATCTTCTACTTGGGCTGGAATTGTGTTGATTAGAGATAGAAGATTTTCTTTGACTTTGCTTGGTTTAAAATTAATGGGAACTGGACTGAAGATATCGCCTCGCATAGTGATATCTATCCTAGCCTAGATAACATCACCTTAACCTAAGATAGATTTAAGCAAATATCCACCAAAAGCCCTTTATAGAAGCCACAAAATTTGGTATAATAGATATATCGACATTTTTAAGCCATGAAACTCTGCTACATATAGCTTTATTCCTTGTCCCCCGCGGCGCTTTTGCGTCAGTTTAAATTCTTCTTATCTTGAATTATTAAAAAGAGGTTAATATGCATTGGCTTTATCTAGCCTGTGCCGTGGCTCTTGAAGTCTTCGGTACTTTACAAATGAAATATTCCAGTG
>JAYVUR010000053.1:0-3881 GCA_043787715.1 Candidatus Melainabacteria bacterium | reverse complement strand
TCCTAGAGCTCTTACTGTAGCTGTTGCTAACGGTAATGAAAGCCCTTGTCTTGGGGTCCACGGAGTGAGTGATTCCATTGGACATTGAGTTAATTTTTCAAGGCTCGCTCTGGGATCATCTAGAGCAGCTGGATTGGATATAGTTATAGTAGTTGTTCCTGCTGGAGATTGTTTAGCTTCTAGTCTAATTCCATCACTTAGTCCAAGTTCTTGTATAGCATGGTAAGCGTTGGATACTAATCTTTCTATGGTAAGCCATAGTATTTTAGCTCCGGGGACTGTAAGTTCTTTGGCTAATTCTAATTCGGTGTTAGTGCTGGTACTCATAGTAGTTCTAGTATCTTGGTGGCTTGCTTTGCTGCATAGACCTCGAGCGTCTATCAACCGTTTAAGGTCTGCAACGCTTCGCTGATTATTGAAGATTTCTGCAATTGCTTCTATATATTGAGGGTAGTTGTCACAAAGGAAATTAGCGTTATCTACCCATTCTTGCACTTCTTTGTCACTAGTATCTATGCTTTTTAGTGTTTTTTTGAGGGTAGCTAATCTAGAATTAAGTAGCTCCATGCTAGCCAAATATCTTTTAGAAATATTCTCTAGCCATTCGGTGTTGGGCTGCTTGGTATGGGAGCATTCATTTCGAATTTCCACGGTAACCATAAAAGCTCTAATTGTTTGCTCGAGTTTTTCAATGCTGTCACTTGGCAATTTGTCTTTTGATTTATTGAAATGCAAAATATATAGATAGCTCTCCAGCTGTAGCGGTCCACCATGATTTAGCATTTTGATGCTAGCCATTAAGCTTCTAAAATCTAAGACTTTAGAGTTATCATCGGCAAGCGGTTTTGCATAAAAATAGTCCTCGCTTCCTGGGCTTGGTGGATTAAGTCCAGCTGAGTAGAGAAACGGTTGGCTGGCCCCCCCCCCTGTAGGGATCTGGATGTTTATTTTGAACTCGCCGCGGACCATCTTGAAGATAATAGCACGAATTACTAGTGATGTCATTGCCCAGAATAACCAGCGCGTGGATTGCTTTCACCCTCTTGGCTCGCAATGACACCGTGCCTAGGCTATAATATATCTAGGTTTGCCAGCACTCAAGCTAGCAGACTTGTTTCCGTTTGTATTTTTATTATGAGACGGGCCCGCAAGCCCGTTTTTTAGTTTGGAGAGGACAAATTAATCATGTTCAAAATAGGTAAGCAATTAGCAGAATCGGCCGAGCAACTCGAGAAGGAACGTAATATTCCTAAGGATGTTTTTGTCCGTGCGATTTGTGATTCGGTGGCGGGCGCCTACCGCAAGAAGATGGGTATGACCCCGGCTGATGCGGTGCATGCTCAGTATGATGAAGAGACTGGCGAAATTGGAGTGTTTGCACCTAAGACTGTGGCTACTACAGTAACTGATGCGCTGCGTGAAATTAGCATAGAAGAAGCACGCGAGTACATACCAGACGTGCAAGAAGGCGAGATTCTTGAAATAGACGTAACCCCAGAAGACTTCTCGGAGTTCGGGCGTATCGCAGCGACTACCGCTAAGCAAATCATGACTCAGCGTATTCGCGAAGCGGAGAAATCTAATCTGCGCGAAGAATTTAACAGCCGCAAGAATACTACTATGACTGGAACCATCAAGCGTATTGAATATACGATTTCTGGTCAGCCTAATGTGGTGGTGGATCTTGGTACTTTTGATGCACATATTCCTTTGCGTTATCAATTACCGAAGGAGAATTATAGAGTTGGCAGTCGTATTCGCGTATTCGTTTGTGAGTATCGTGAAGATCGTAAGGTGCCGATGATTATTGCGTCGCACACTCATGAAGATCTTATTCGTGAATTATTTGAGATTGAAGTGCCAGAGATAGAAGATGGTACAGTCGAGATTAAGGCTATTGCTCGTGAAGCAGGTCAGCGTACTAAGATCGCAGTTATATCAGTGAATGATGATGTTGATCCAGTGGGTGCTTGTATTGGTGCTCGTGGGGTGCGCATCCAGAATGTACTTGCTGAATTGCGTAGCGAGAAGATTGATATAGTTCGCTACTCTGAAGATCCAGTAGATTACCTTTCTAATGCACTTAGTCCAGCCGAAGTGTTCACGGTAGCGCTGTTCGAGTCTAATGAAGGGCGTAGAGCAGAGATTACTGTTGCTGAGGATCAATTGAGCCTAGCTATCGGCAGAGGCGGACAGAACGTGCGCTTAGCAGCGAAGCTTACTGGCTGGAAAATAGATATCAAAGCCGCAGCAGCCGGCGCCGTCAAACCAGAGGTCGAAACTGACGAAGAAGAAGTAGAGGAAGAAGTAGAAGCGTGAGACGCGAATACTTAATCTTCTAAGGGACAAGAGGAGTGAACAAAGCTAGTACTAGGTTGTGTGTAGGTTGTAAGGAAGAATTCCCTAAAGAAAAACTTATACGTATACTTAGAGAGCACAAAACTAGCCAGTGGATAATAAATCCAAGCGCATATCAGTTCGGCAGATCTATATATGTATGCAATAGCACTAACTGCCTCACTAAGTTACAGAAGGATAAACGATATAAGTGTCACTCGATGGAAAAATTAGAATCTATGATCTCGCCCGCGACCGCGTGCCACTAGGACCCAATGGAGAGTTTGACGATAGAGATCGCAAGAAAATCCAAGCAGAAATAACTCGGCAAGTATTAGCCCTCTCTAATAAATACGGACAATTCCCTAAGACTGCTTCAAGCGCCATAGACGCTACAGCAGTAGAACAAATTTTTAAAGAAATGGATATGGATAAGCTGGTGTTAGAAGCCACTGGCCAAGCGGTTAAGTCCTCGGGCACTTCGCGCCCAGCGATGCGCAGACCTGCAGCAGCTCCAGTGGAAGTTGAGCCAGCTAAGAAGGCACTTAAAATTGTGCGCCGTATGGTGTCGCCTGAAATGGCGGCAGCTCAATCGGCTGAACAGTTAGCGAAGGAAGAAGAAGAGCGTAAGCAGCGTGAAGCTCGCGAACGCGCTGAAGCTGCACTCACTGGGCGCTGGGATAAGATCGACAGTGAAGATGCTGATGATGAAGAACCAGAGTCGGATAAAGAAAACGAACCTAAAGAATCACGCGAAGATCTGAAGAAGTTCTTCGATCAGAAGCACAAGCCTACAGCAGCACCTAAGGCAGACTATAGTGCTGCAAGACAGTTAACTCAAGTCGCACCGATACCAGTCAGACCAAGCTTCGTAGCGGGTCAGCCGTATAGAGTTGCTAAGCCTACCGCTACTTCGCATGGCATAGGACGTAAGCGCCGTAGAGGAGCACCTGAAGAGAATAAGAAACCTAGAGAAAGACGTGAAGTGCAGGTGGACACTGCACCGAAGGAAGTTCTGGTGACTGGTCCTATGACTATTCGCGAGCTATCGCAGACTATTAATATAGCTGAGACGCAGATTATTACTTATTTTTTCATGCGCAAAATTATCAAGACCGTGAACGATATGCTCGAGCGCGATCTTGTGGTGCAGTACCTAGAAGAGAATAATTTTGTGGTGATATCAGAAGGTAAGAATATTCTTGAGCATGAACACTTGATGGATACTCTTATTGAGGATGAAGAGGCTGGTGATCTTATTCGCCGTCCACCAGTAGTTACTATCATGGGTCACGTCGATCATGGTAAGACTACTCTATTAGATTCTATTCGTGCAGTGAAGCAGAAGGTGGTAGATACTGAGTCTGGTGGTATTACTCAGCATATTCGTGCTTATGGTATTACGACTAAGGATTATGATGGTAATGATAGACGTATCACATTCATAGATACGCCTGGTCACGAAGCTTTTAGTGCTATGCGTAAGCGTGGTGCATATATAACTGACATTGTTGTACTGATAGTTGCAGCAGATGATGGCATTA
>JAYVUR010000052.1:0-2204 GCA_043787715.1 Candidatus Melainabacteria bacterium | reverse complement strand
GGGATCTTTTGCCCTTGCAAATCAAAAGTCTTAGTCCTAATGTAACTGAGCGCTGCGGCATAGATAAGGGCAAGTGCACAAGCAAGTATCAGGGTATTAAGGAAGGCTAACTGAGTAAGTGCTGCCACAAAAGCTAGCATCGCCACATCACCGCCACCCAGTATACTCTCTTGATCTTGGCTGCCACTAACTAATTCATTGATGTTACTCGAGGCTGAATTACGGTGAGCATTGAAATAAAAATCAATAAATATCTCATAAGCTACATAAAGTATGCCAAGTACTACTGTGAGCAATACCAAACCTGCTTGATAGAAAAATGCCGTTACTAAAATTAAAGCGGAGAGATAAATATATATTTTATCAATTTGCTGCGCAAAAGCTTCTCTGTGAAAAGTTAGCGCTCCAGGTGTCACTTTAAGAGCATGCTCACCATAGTAATAACGATTACCGAAGTGAGTAAGCATATCGAAGAAAAAGAAAGTCGCACCAACAGCTGCAAGCGCTTCAGTGCCTTCATTAATCAATGAACTATAAGTTAAAGCAAGAAGTATCGCAGTAAAAGTCAGTTCGTGCGGCAATACCTGACGCTCATGATCTATCATGCCCAGTGCTACGGCGATAGAAATAAATATCAGTGAAAAAATAAACTTAAATGGATTAAACTCAAACAAAACATATTTAGCAATAAATGGCAAAGATAGAACCGCCACCACCGCTTCGATAATAAGGTATTGGCGTGGTATCGCCACTGCACAAAAACGACATTGCCCTTTAAGCAAGAGATAGCTAACTATCGGGATATTGTCACTAAGTGGTATCTCGGTTTTACATTCAGGGCAAGAAGAGCCCGGCTTCAGCAGAGACATGCCACGCGGGATACGATAAATCAAAACATTAGTAAAACTACCGAAAGCAAGACTTAAGGCAAGAGCGAAGATAGAGTAGATGATTTGAATTATCACAGCTAGGGCTCTGCTTCAATTATAATAGACTTGTTGCAAGCAGAAATAATTTATCTTGGCTTAGGTTCCAATTTGGGCGACCGGCTAACACAGCTTGAAGCAGCTCTGGTGGCTCTTAGTAGCATGCCCAAGACAAAATTCCTTGCTAAATCTAGCTGGCTTGAGAACCCTGCTGTCGGTGAAGCTCTGCCCCATAATTTCCTTAATGGCGTAATTAAAATTGCTAGTTCTTTAGAACCATTAGAGCTGCTAGCTGAGTTGCGCCGCATAGAAACTCTTATAGATCCGGAGCGTAGTAGTCGTGGCCGCAAGCTCGCGCGCAAGATAGATATAGATATTTTATTGTACGGCGACCTTCAGCTTAATAGTCCAGAATTAGTTATTCCGCACCCACGCATGTTCGAGCGGGATTTTGTGATGAAGCCACTGCAAGAAATAGGTTATCGTCATCCTGAGCAAGAGCCACGTCATCCTGAGCGCGTTAGCGCGAAGGATCCCCTCAGCATAGCAGAAACGTGACCGACGTCACGTTTCTGCGCTGTAAACCACGAGTGCAAAATCTAAGAAGCCACACATGACAAGATTCCTACAACCCAACCCTAAACTCCATATCCGTCCCATGCAGCTCGCCGACTTGGACAGAATAATGGAAATAGAACCGTTGGCTTTTGGTAGTCATCACTGGACTCGCGGGAATTTCACGCGTGAGTTGGATAATCAGATTGCGACGTATCTGGTTGCCGAGAAACCCTGTCATCCTGAGCGCAGCGAAGGATCTCCTGTCGTTGCCTATATTGGTGTTTGGATAGTTGTTGACGAAATGCACATAGTAACTCTAGCGGTAGATCCCAATCAGCGCCGCCAAGGCATAGCCGAAGCTCTATTACTCTCAGCCCTAGACTACGCTCAGCAGAATAATGTGCGAGCAATAACTTTAGAAGTGCGCGCTAGCAATCTTGCCGCCCAAGAACTTTACCGCAAATATAGTTTCCAGCGCCAAGGCTTAAGACCTAATTATTATGAGGATAATAAGGAAGCTGCGTTGCTGTTGTGGACTGAAGATTTGAATACTGAGAAGTTCAAAACTGCTTACCAGCAGAATCTTGCCAAATATCAAAATATTTCATAGTCCTTGCTGTTTACGTAGAAGCTCTTCTTTGATCTTTGGATACCAATCTGGTATTGGTGTAGCACTATGCTCTAATAGATCGAGAGCTGAGCACATGCGACCATCTCTTT
>JAYVUR010000051.1:0-4909 GCA_043787715.1 Candidatus Melainabacteria bacterium | reverse complement strand
TAATAATGCTATTCGCAAAATTACCAGTGCTGGAGTAGTAACTACGCTTGCTGGAACTAGTACGGCCGGCTATATAGAAGGCAGTGGTACGGCAGCAAGATTCTATACTCCGCATAATCTAGTACTGGATATTTATGACAATAGTCTCTATGTAACGGATAGTGCTAATAATGCGATACGCAAGGTGACCAGTGAAGGTCTAGTAAGCACGGTAACAGGCAGCGGTTACGCTGGACACTTAGATGGCGCGAAGATAGAAGCTTTATTCAGTGCGCCTTATGGAATTACTATAGATACTAATGGGGATTTATATACTACAGATAGTGCTACTCACTATATTCGTAAAATATCTATGGATGCAGTTGGTGACCACGGTATAGTCTTAGGTACTATCACTGGTGATAATGGTCAGGTTACTACACTTGCTGGTAATGGCAGCGCGGGAGCCATAGATGCTAATGGTATATTAGCTAGCTTCTATGGACCGAATGATGTGGCAGTTAATAGTAATGGTGATGTCTATGTTGCAGATACCACTAATCGTCTTATACGTAAGGTTACAGCTGCTGGCGTGGTTACTACGGTAGCCGGCAGTGGTGCTCAGAATTGTACTGATGCTATTGGGACTGCAGCAACATTCGGTGTTCCTGTCGGCTTAGGCATAGATACTGATGATAATTTATATATTGCCGATTCTGGCTGCCATACTATTCGCAAGCTAATGCCTGATGGTACTGTAATTACTTGGGCTGGTGCGGCGGGTGGTTCTGGTGCTGCTGATGGTTATACTAGTACGGCGAGATTCTATAGTCCTAGTGACGTAACTGTTGCTGCTAATGGTAGCCTTCTAGTCGCAGATTATAATAACCATACTATTCGTAATATATCCAAATCTAGATCTGTAACTACTCTTGCTGGGAACCCGGGGGTAAATGGTGCTAATAATGGAACAGGTAATGGAGCTCAATTCTATAATCCTAGTGGGGTTGCTATAGACACTCTCGGTAATATTTATATCTCAGATACTAATAACCATCGCATTCGTAAAGCCACGGCTGCTGGCATAGTGACTAACTTCGCTGGTCTTAATCAAGGCTATATAGATGGAGCGGCTAATGGTGCTTCGTTTAATTCTCCAGCTAGAATTGAAGTGGATAAATACAATAATAATATATATGTCGCCGACGCTGGCAATCATGCTTTGCGCAAAGTAACTCCTGACAGAGCCGCCTATACTTTTACTGGTGGTGGTTATGCAAACTATCTCGATGGTACTTTAATTGAAGCCCTATTCAATAGTCCTAATGGTATTGCAATTAATCAAGATGGGAACTTCTATGTAGCAGATACTACTAATAATCGTATTCGTGTTATCGGCATGCATCCTGTCGGCACTGGCGAGCATGGTATAGTCGCTGGTATTAATAGGGGACCTGATGGAGTGGTTAGCACCTTGGCTGGTAATGGTGATGCCGCAAGCGTAGATGGCAGCGGCGATATAGCTAGCTTCAGTGCGCCTTATGATGTGGCTGCTGATAGTCATGGCAATCTATATATAGCTGATAGTGCTAATCATCTTATTCGCAAAGTCACACATGCTGGAGTGGTTAGTACCTTCGCAGGTACTGTTGGAGTAAGTGGTAGTACTAATGGTACAGGTACTGCCGCTAAGTTCAATAGCCCTAAAGGTATAGCAATGGATTTAGAAGATAACGTCTATGTCGCGGATACGGCTAATCATACTATTCGCAAAATTACCCCTAATGCAGTAGTAACTACCTTCGCCGGAACTGCTGGTGCTAGTGGTAGCACTGATGCTAATGGCACGGCTGCTAGCTTCGATTCACCTGAGGATATTTGTGTTAGTAATAATGGCGATCTCTATGTTGCTGATACTGCCAATCACACCATAAGATTTATTGATATTGATAATGGCGCGGTATCTACCTTCGCTGGTACGGCTGGCGCTAGCGGCCAGACTAATGCTACTGGCTCAGCGGCACGTTTCGATACGCCTACGGGAGTGGCTTTCGATACTACTAATGGCAGCCTCTATATAGCAGATAGCGCTAATCATCTTATTCGCAAAGCTACTAGTGCTGGCGTAGTTACTACTATGGCCGGCGCTGTTGATACTGCTGGCTATTATGAAGGGCTTGCTACAGCTGCGAAGTTCGACACACCCACTAAACTAGTTTTCGATCCATATCAAAAAGCAGTATTCGTCGTTGATACAGCTAATCAGGCAGTGCGCAAAGTAACTACTGCTGGATTAACGACCAACTACACTGGTAGCGATTATAATGGTTCTAATGATGGCTATCTCATCGATGCCCAGTTCTATAATCCATCAGGAATTACCGTAGACGCTGATGGGAACTTCTATATAACTGATACTGCTAATAATAAAATTCGTAAAATTACAGTGAACCCTAATGGCAGCCTAGGAACTGGTGGTGGTGCTGGGGCTAGTGGTATTAAGGAGGTAGAGTTCCGTTAATGCTACGCAAATTATTAGCTTTAATATTGCTTTGGCAGTTCTCTGTTCTAGACTTAAGAGCAGAAAACTACAATGTCAGCACTCACGCTGGTACTGCCGGTACTGCCGGTGCTACTGATGCTACTAGCACCTCTGCTAAGTTCTATACACCACTAGGTATTGAGGTAGATGATTCTGGTAATACTTATGTTGCAGATGCTGGTAATAGAACCATTCGTAAAATCAGCTCAGGGGCTGTAGTGACGACTCTTGCTGGTGCCAATGGTCAGATCGGCACTACTGATGCTACTGGTGCTAGTGCTAGGTTCTTCTTACCACAAGCCCTTACTCTAGATAGTGATGGCAATGTATATGTTAGTGAAGCTAATCATGTTATCCGCAAGGTTACCCCGGCTGGTGTAACTACTACTTATGCTGGTGCTGCTGGTATCTCTGGTTCTAATGATGGTAAGACTTCTGGTACGCCGAAATTTAGCGCTGTAACTCACGCCACCACCGACAGTTCAGGCAATATATATGTAGCAGACACCACTAATAATCTTATCCGCAAGGTCACTGCTGCTGGTGTGGTGACTACCTTCGCTGGTAACGGTGATGCTGAAGCGATTAATGCTACTGGTACAGCAGCGAGTTTCAACGCGCCGACCGGAGTGGTGGCTGATAGTTCTAATAATATATATGTAGCGGATAAGGGCAATAATCGTATTCGTAAAATCACTCCAGCTGGAGTAGTAACTACCTTCGCTGGTAACGGTGATGCTGAAGCGATTAACGCTACCGGCACTAATGCTAGCTTCAATCAACCTTATGGTCTTGGCGTAGATAGCCTAAATAATATATATGTAGCAGATAAGAATAATAATCTTATCCGCAAGATTACTCAAGCTGGCGTGGTCACTACATTAGCTGGTGCAGCGGGTGTCACTGGTACTACTGATGGTACCGGTACTGATGCTCGTTTTAACTCACCAACAGCAATAGCCTTCGATGGTACTGATAGAGCCTATATAGCAGATGAGACTAATAATACTATTCGCAAGATAGTGGGTGGTGGTGCGATTAGTACCTTCGCTGGTGCAGCTGGCGTGTCAGGAACTACTGATGCTACTGGCGGCGCGGCGCGCTTCAAAAACCCAACTGGCATCATTAAAGATTCTTCTGATAATTTATATATAACTGATACCCAGAATAATACTATTCGTAAAGTCACTCCGGCAGGGGTGGTCACTACTATAGCCGGTGATGCAAGTAGTCTTATCCCCGGAAAACTAAATACTCCTCATGGTATGACTATGGATGGTAGTGGTAATCTCTATCTAGCAGATGCATTTAATTATGCTATTCGTAAAATTAGTCCAGCTGGAGTGGTGACTACTTTTGCGGGTACTTCTGGTCAATCTGGCAGCGTTGATGGCACTGGTGCAGCAGCAAGGTTTAATGCTCCGGGTGATATTAAAAAAGATTCTTCTGGAAATTTTTATGTAACAGATTTCTTTAACAGCTGTATTCGTAAAATTACTCCAGCAGCTGTAGTAAGTACTTTTGCGGGCACCTGTGGTGCCGCAGGTACTAGTGATGGAACGGGTCCAGCAGCTAGGTTTAATGGCCCTCTATCGATAGCCATAGATGGTACTGATAACTTATATGTTACCGATAATAATAACCACTGTATTCGTAAAATTACTCCTTCACGCGTGGTCAGCACTTATGCTGGTGTGTGCGGCACTTATGGTAATACCAATGGTTATAGAACGTCAGCAACATTTAAGGTGCCTAGAGGAATAGCTATAGCTGCTAATGGTAGTATTTTTGTTTCAGAATGGTTATCCCATGATATTCGTAAGATTGCTCTTAATGGACAGGTGACAGTTTATGCTGGTAGTTCTGGGCAGGCTGGTAATAGTGATTCGCCCACGGCTACTAGCGCTACGTTTAATTATCCTTTTGGCATAGCTTTTGATAGTCAGGGTAATTTATTTATTGGTCAGGCAGCTGATGGCTGTGGTATCTCTGCTATACGCAAAATTTCTGCTGCTGGTGAAGTAACTACTTTTGCCGGAAATAATGCTGGTCAGTGCGGTACTGTCGATGGCACTGGATCTAACGCGAGGTTTTATTCTCCTAATACTTTATATATTGATGGTTCTGATAATATTTATGTCTCGGATAGATATAATCATCTTATTCGCAAGATCACTTCTTCTGCTGTAGTTACTACTTTCGCTGGGGTTCCAGGTGTGTCTGGTTCTAGCGATAGCTTAGGAAGCCCTAGTATTTTTAATAATCCTTATGGTATTAGTACTGATGCAGGCGGTAATATCTATGTCGCTGATACTGGTAATAATGCTATTCGCAAAATCAGTACAACTGGCATAGTAACTCTAGTAGCTGGTAGCTCCTCTGGTAGTC